>NZ_JAXHDD010000057.1:0-25622 GCF_037072025.1 Pseudogracilibacillus sp. SO30301A
AAAAACACTTGACATTTCTTTTCCTAAGCCATATATTATGGATGAGAGACTAAAAGTTGCATGAGGGAAACCTGTATAAGGCTTGGTGAAAAAACTTAAATTACAGCCCTTTTTCTTTTTTAAAAACGGGTGAAATGTTGAGATTTTCTATCCTGGATGTGAGCGGCACCATGAGACGTAAACTGCTTGAAATGCCTAACCTTTTATATGAGTCTATATAATTGCCACGCCCTAAAATGAACTACATAGGTAAGTTCTTTATTTTTTAAGTTAATGTTGCCCTCGACAAACTTTATTTATTTAAGGAAACAATCATTTGTTTAGAATGTGCGTTTAATTGTACTGAAAATTATAGTAATAGGCAGATGATATAAGCTAATAAATGGAAATATATGCTGTGAATATACCACAAAATAAATCGATAAGTGATTTTTCTAAATACCTTGTATTCTTGAGTAAAGATAGACAATATAAAAAAAGATTTTTGCAAGTTGAAGATGCTTGCCGATGTTTCTATGCTGAAATCTTAATTAGGTTTATCATAAGGCAAAAATAAAAAAGTAAAAGAAATACTTTTTATCAAGATCAAAATCTTAAGAATCATAGATATTTTGCTTGGTAACTAATGCAATAAGTCGAACGTTACAAAAGGTTGAAATATAATCAAAAATGATATAATTCGTATTATCCAAATTGAATTTAAAAGCTATGAACTAGATCCTGATGCCTTTCCATATTCAAATGAAGAAAAAACAAAAAAGTATGGTATACCAAATGAAAAAAAACAGGAAATGATCAACCAAATGAGAAGTCATGCGGAAGAAATAGGTTTAACAATTAATTTTGAAAACCTTGAAGAAACAAGTACATTTAATGCCCATCGTCTTGTTAAATATGCTGAAAAACAAGGTAAAGAATCAGATGTAATTGAATCTATTATTTAAACGATATTTTAGAGATGGAGAAAATATTGGGGATAAAAATGTCCTTTTATCGATTGCTGAAGAAGTAGGTTTAGATGATAAAGAGGTCGACTCTCTCTTATGTTTAAATAAATACGGAAGAGCAGTTCAAAACGATGAGTTAATTGCAAAAGAAATAGGAATAGAAGATGTTCCTTTTTTTATTTTCAATGAACAACTTGCAGTATCAGGCGTTCAAACTATTGAAATATTTAAAAACGTACTTGAAGAAACATGGCAAGAGTGTAAAGAACATCTAGATGTAAAAAATCCACTGAACAATGTGGTAAATCTTACTGTGTCTGAAACGATTGTGATCAATTGTAAGATGTGAATAATTAGTTAATGAAACAACTAATAAATGATTAGAAGCGCGTTGGTTGTTTTTTTATTATCTATAAAAATAGATCGAATAGTCCTGTGGTGCTTTCGTGCCTAGTTCTCTTTGTAAAAGAGACTTGTAGCAATTTTAGAACCCTAGTTTTAATCCTTATCTAAAATATGAAAGATAAAAAAGGATAAAAATGTAATATGAAGTAATTCAATTGCGCTTCCTAATTAATTATGATAGACTCAAGTTGGCGTCCTAATTGATAATGAATATCATTATCAATACGTTTTGTGAATAGCCATTTTAAACAGGAGGTAAGTCCTTAATGAGTAATCTCTATAATTTTGAAAATTGCTTTCTGCGTAAGAAAGTAGTAAATCCTTCTGTGGTAGTGTTGTATACACATATTAATTGGTTGCCTAAAGCTTCACTTTTAGAATTAACAAATGACTTTACGAAACATGAAAAAGATAAACTTTATTTGTTTAAAGATCAGTTATTAAGATATGAATATGCTTATTCACATTACTTATTGAGGAAAACATTAATTCAACATTGCGGCATTTCGCACGAAAATTTATACTTTTATTTTTCTGATGAAGAAAAACCGAAAAGTAATAAGGTGAAATTTAATTTGTCACATAGTCATGGTTATATTGCTTTAATTTTTAGTAAGGATGTTGAAGTCGGAATAGATGTACAACAACATCAGCAATTGGATATAAAAGATTTACAAGCAATTACAGATTCTTTGTTTTCTAGACAAGAAATTCAAAGATTGCAAACAGTTTTATATGAGAAGGGGTAGTTCTATCGAATTTGGACACAAAAGGAATCTTATGGAAAAGCAATAGGAAAAGGTTTGTTATACTCTACTCGAAATATATATATAGGTAATAACCGTGTTACGGATGCACTTAATAATCAACCTTTAGCTTGGAAGTGTGAAACAGAACATATTAACGAAGAAGCAACGATTTCATATACATACCAATCATTAGGGAAGGAGGATATGTAATTTATTAATTAAGTTACATAAGACCAATCATGAAAAATAAAAACTTATCTAAATTAATGAAGCTTATGGAGAGATATGTTTATTTATTTTATATCTCGATTGCTATTTCTGTTATTTCGAGTGTTGTTAGTCTGGGAGCCTATTTGAATGTATATTATGTTATTGAAGAATTGTTGACTGCAACAAACGGACTGACAGAGTCAGTTATTGATAATATGAAACAGTATGGCTGGCAAGCAGTATTATATGTTTCGGCAGCTTTTGCTCTGTATGGTCTGTCATTATTGTTATCGCATATTGTTGCTTTTAATACAGTAGCTAAATATAGAATTCAGTTAATTCATCATATGAAAGAATTGCCTTTAGGCTATTTTCAGGGACAACAGACTGGAAAGCTGCGCAAGCTCGTAGAAAAAAACACAGAGGAAGTGGAGCATTATATTGCGCATCAAGTTCCTGATATGGCACAAGCGATGACTACACCAGTTGCTTTTTTAGTACTGATTTTTCTGTTTGATTGGAAGTTATCCTTGATTTGTCTTATCCCCGTCTTTCTCGGGTTCATACTTTTGCATTTTATGATGGGAGGAGAGAGTGAGAAGTTCCTTGAGCAATACCAGGAAGCATCAGCTAATATGGGAAACGATGTAGTCGAATATGTGCGGGGAATATCTGTTGTAAAGGTATTTGGACAAACGGCCTTCTCGTTTAAGGCATTCAATCAAGCTATTGAAAATTATCGGGATTTCACGGTGAAATATGCACTTTCGATGAAGAATGCGATGAGCGGTTATATTGTTTGTGTATATGGAATATTTGCTTTTTTAATTCCGGCTGCAATTATCTTTTTCAATAATACTGCTAATCCAATGGAGATGTTATTAAGTTATGTCTTTTTTGTCATTTTCACTCCTTTGGTTGCGTTTATGCTTATGCGTATTATGGAGAGTTCCTATAAAGCAATGATCATTTTTCATGCAATGGATAACTTAGAAGAGGCCGTTTATAGGGAAAAACCGTTACCAACTACAGACAATCTTAAAAAAACGGAATCTTTTGATATTCAATTTAAGAATGCATCATTTACTTATGAAGGAATGACAAATCAAGCGATTAGTGAATTATCTTTTGAAAGTAATCCGAAAAGTGTTACAGCTATCGTAGGGCCTTCCGGAAGTGGCAAATCAACTGTTTTTAATTTAATTACACGCTTTTATGATCTAGATAAAGGAGAGGTATTAATTGGTGGCGTGGATGTCAGGGAGATGCCGTATGATTATTTAATGTCCCATATCAGTTATGTTTTTCAGGAAACGAAGTTGTTTAAAATGAGTTTGCTTGATAACATACGATTCTATCGCCCGGATGCCAGTATAGAAGAAATAGAGCGAGCGGTCGATCAAGCACAGTGTAGAGAAATTATTGATAAAATGCCCAACGGTTTAGATACCGTATTTGGAGCGAAAGGTGCTTATCTGTCTGGAGGAGAAATACAACGTATTACGATTGCTCGGGCTATTTTAAAGGATGCGCCAATTGTATTGCTGGATGAGGCAACAGCATTCAGTGATGCGGAAAATGAATATAAAATCCAAAAGGCGTTAAATTCTGTCATGCAGGATAAGACAGTACTTATGATTGCCCATCGGTTATCGACGATTACTCATGCAGATCAAATATTAGTAATGGATGAAGGAACTCTTGTTGAAAAAGGGAAGCATGCAGAGTTAATGGCACAGAATGGCATGTATGCACGAATGTATCATAACTATCAGCAAAGTATCAGCTGGAGGATAGGAGGGAAAAGATGAATATACAAAAGTTGTTTTCGTTAACAAAACAGGGAAAAAAAGATTTATATAAAACGACTTTGCTTACTACCTTGCACCAAATTACTGTAGTCCTACCAGTTATCCTTTTTATCATGCTGACAGAAGAGATGATCATCCACATTCAATCTAACAGTTCTTCTTCAGTGACATTGTGGCAGTATCTAACTTTATGTATTTTTCTGCTAGCTGTTATATTTGTTATTTATTTGATTACATACAAACAAATGTACATTAATTCAGGTAGAGAAACTGCAAAAATGCGCGTTCGTTTAGCGGAGAAGTTTAGAAAATTACCGCTTTCTTATTTAGGTGAAAAAGATTTAAGTGATTTTACTAGCACATTGATGGATGATGTTTCTGTTATAGAAAAGCAGCTGACAAGTGATTTTGCAAATTTGGTATCAGGTATTGTATCCAGTGGTTTTATCACGTTTATACTTGCATTCTATAATTGGCAGATGGCACTAGCATTATTCTTATGTATGCCAGTATCATTATTGTTTATTATTGTTTCCAAATTCGTAACAACACCTACAAATCGAAAAAACAGACAATTAAAACTGGATATTTCGGAAGGTTTACAGGAGTTCTTTGAGAATATAAAAGTCATTAAATCTTCCAGCCAAAAGGAACATTATATTCAAAATTTAACTAAAACGATAAAGGCAGTTGTTCCTTGGGCAGTATTATATGAAGTTCTGGTGGGAGTTTTTATTTCTATTTCTTATAACATATTACGGATTGGACTAGGAATTGTGGTGCTGCTTGGCACTTATCTCTTGGTACAGCAGCAATTGACGGCACTCGGATTTATAATATTTATTTACATTGCAGTCCGTATCTATGACCCCTTAACGAATTCTTTATATAAAATTGGGGAATTTATATATGCTCTGGTAAGTGCAAAACGAATTAAAAACATCTTTGAGATTGAAGAACAAACAGGATCATCTGAGGTTGATCTGACACAATTTGATATCGAGTTCAATCAGGTTTCTTTTGGATACAGTGATAAACAGGTCATACACGATGTTTCATTTGCTGCACGTCAAGGTGAAATAACTGCATTGGTTGGACCTTCTGGCTGCGGGAAAAGTACCTTATCAAAATTAGCATGCCGTTTTTGGGATGTTAAAAAAGGAAAAATTGTCATTGATGGACACAATATCAATGAGATACATCCTGAAAAGCTATTATCTTACTACTCTATTGTTTTCCAAGATGTCACTTTATTTAATGATACAGTTTTCAACAATATCAAGGTGGGAAACAGTGAAGCAACAGATGAAGAGATTTTCCAAGCAGCCACAATGGCAAGATGTGATGATTTTATCGCTCGTCTTCCAGATAGTTTTGATACGGTTATAGGAGAAAATGGACAGACATTATCTGGCGGCGAGCGTCAACGGATATCCATTGCAAGGGCATTTTTAAAAAAGGCTCCAATTGTTTTACTGGATGAAGCAACTGCTTCCTTGGATCCTGAAAATGAAACCTTGATCCAAGAGGCGATCAGCGAACTAATCAAAGATAAGACAGTTATTGTTATAGCTCATCGGTTAAAGACGATTGAACATTGTGATCAAATTATTGTCTTAAAAGAAGGGAAAGTAATTGAGCGCGGTCAACATGAACAATTAATGGCTAATGACCATTTATACAGTTATCTTGTAGCACTGCAACGAAAAAGCGGGGATTGGCAGGTCAATGAAGTATAAACTTTGAATAAAGCTGGGTGGAAACATGTATGGATAAAAAAACAATTGGTATATTAGGGAGTTATGGTGCTGTCGGTCAACTATTAACCGATTTTTTAAAAGATAATTATCATATTATAACGACTTATTATTCAAGCAAACGTAACGAGACTGATATTTATATTAATATTTATCAGCCAAGTACAATGCGCTCATTTATAAAACAATGTGATGTTGTGGTGAATTGTGCAGGCCCCTCCTATCTGGTTAGTGCCCAAATAAGTGAATTCCCCTTAACAGATATGCAAAAGCATACGCTGTCGGCAGACAATCTGAACACATGAATTAGGAGGAGTTGGTTGTAAAAGTTATGTAGAAATTAAATTATCACATCTATCGCCCCAAAAATTTGAAGAGAGCTGGCACAAATTGATACAACATCATGATATTTTACGAACTATTGTGACAGATGATTATGTCCATAATTATATAGATGTAAGCCAATTCCCTTCTCTTGTAGTAAACGATTTTAGAAAAGAGGAAAAAAAGAACAAAGACGAATGTTCCTAAAAAAACGTCGTGAACTACAAACGATGCAATTCACTTTGGATCAGTGGCCGCTGCATCATTTATTTTAAAATCCACCTGCTTTAGCAGGTGGTCGTTTAATCAAAATATACAAGAGAGAAGGAAAAGAAATGAAGAAAAAAATGAACACAAAAGATTATATTTTTGCCGGAGCATTTGCGGCATTGTATATCGTCATTTTACTTGCAGCTGTGATGTTATTCGGCTTTAATCCAATTATTTATTTAATGACACCATTAATCGCTGGAATTATTTTAGGACCAGTCTTTATCTTATATATTTCTAAAGTGCCAAAAAAAGGAGCCATCTTAATCCTGGCAATTTTAACTGGTTTAGTTATGTCATCATACTCTATTATTCCTTTAGTTATAGCCATTGCTGTCGGTATACTAGCGGAGCTGGTTTTAACCAATAGAAAAGGAAATATCAAAGTCAAAAATGTAATAGCGTATAGTATTTTTAATATCTGTCTGGTAGGACCTTTTACAATGTTGCTTTTTGCAAGAGATCAGTTTATGCAAACATCGGCAGACTACTACGGTCAGGATTATGTCGATCGGATTTCCGCACTAACTCCGGACTGGATTCTGTTGGTTTTAGTAGGTTTAGCTATCATTGGTGGATTAATCGGGGCAACACTGGGAAATAAGCTAAATAAAAAACATTTTGAACAGGCTGGGATTGTCTAAAGATGATCAGAGAGAGGAAGCCAGTTCTGTATTTTAAAAAAGATTCTTTCATAGATATTTCGCCCATTACCAAAATTATTATTTTTATCCTATCCTCGATTATTATGATACGAAGTGGTTCACTGCTTGGTGAATGGATTGTAGGTAGCATTGCAGCTTTGTTTTTACTGAACGCAAAGGCATGGGGATGGTCTTATAAATTTGCATTGTTGTTTTTTGGTACACTGCTGCTGGAGGAAATAGCTAAGCTGACAGGGACGGAACAAACCTTTTCATTATTTTTTGTTGTATGTAATGTAGTCAGGATATTCCTGCCAACGATTGCGATGTATTATATTTTGGCAGAAAAAACGACAGCGAGCGAATATCTTGCTGTGTTTAAAAAACTGCATATTCCTGATGCTTTTGCGGTTTCCTTTGTCGTGATGCTGCGATTTATTCCAACGTTAAGAGAACACCTGCAAAATATCCGCAAAGCATTGGTGTTCCGGAATATTCGAATCGGTCCGATGTATTTTATGAAGCACCCTATAATTTCTATCGAACGATTGATTGTACCAATGCTAATTTCATCTGGAAAAGTGATGGAAGAATTGTCTGCTGCTGCGATGACGCGTGGCTTGGATGTAGGAAGAAAGCGAACTACGATTGTCAAGTTTCAGCTTCATCCGGCAGATTTTCTGCTTATAATAGTTGGAATATTGACGATGGTATATTTGGAAGGAGGATTTTAGAATGCACGCATTGGAACTGCAAGATATTACTGTTTCGTCGGCAGCAAGTTCCACACCGATTATAGATAATTTTTCATTGCAGGTCGAAGCGGGGGAATGTGTTGTTTTATGTGGAGAAAGCGGTTGTGGAAAAACAACGATTACGCGTGTAATTAACGGACTGGTTCCAGAGTTTTACGATACGTTAGCTTTATCTGGCGATGTGAAGCATTTTGGAAATTCCATTAAAGAACAAACGATTAGTGACGTGGCAAAAAATGTAGGTTCTGTTTTCCAAAACCCTAAGTCTCAATTTTTTAATCTGGACACGTCCAATGAGCTGATATTCGGCTGTGAAAACTTAAATTTAGATCGAGAGGAAATTTTAAAAAGAGCGGAACAAACGATAGCGGGCTTAAATCTGAAAAATTTAGTGAATCGAAATATTTTTGAGTTATCCGGTGGCGAGAAACAACGCATTGCCTGCGGATCAATTATTTCCATGCGACCTAAAATCCTTCTGCTGGATGAACCAACAGCTAATCTTGATTATGAGTCGATTGAAATATTAAAAGAAATGCTGTTAAATCTGAAATCACTCGGTTATACCATTGTTTTATCAGAACATCGTCTGTATTGGCTGGAAGATTTAGCGGATCGATTTATCTATTTGCAATCTGGCAAACAGCTAGGTACGTATACTTTTAACGAACTTTATCATAAAAGCGAACAGGAACTATCTGAAATGGGTTTGCGGAGTATGAATGTCGCTGCTTTGTTTGAAAACTTAAATTGGATAACAGAAAGAAAACGTTGGGAATTATGCAAACTGAATGATAAAAAGAATACACAAAAATCATTGGAGATAACACTAGAGGATGTATCGGTTGCTTATCAAAATACACCAGTTTTTCAGCTTCCAAAACTCAGCTTTTCTGGTGGCAGTATCATCGGTATCGTCGGTGAAAATGGGGCTGGAAAAACAACGTTTATCAATACACTATTAGGCTTTATGAAACATCAGGGAACGATTCGAGAAAATCAAACAGTTTTAAAGAAAAAAGCGTTAAACAAAGGTGGCTTTATGGTAATGCAAGATGTTAATCAACAACTATTCTCCAATACTTTGATGAATGAGGTTTTATTAGGGACGGATGCTTCTAAAGAGCAAGCACAAGAGTTGTTAGAAAAATTAGGACTTGCATCTCTTGAGGAGCGTCACCCTGCTTCGCTATCGGGAGGAGAGAAACAACGGGTTGCAGTAGCTTCAGCTCTTTTGTCTAATAAACGAATGATTGTTTTTGATGAGCCAACCTCTGGATTAGATAGAAAATCATTAGAACAATTTTGTGCAGAAATAAAGGAGCTATCCTCTCCTGACAATCTTATTTTTATTGTGACTCATGATATAGAAGTAATTTTTCAATTGGTTGATTTTATCTTACCTTGTTCAAAATATAAAGAATAAATTCTCAAAAAATGAACTATTGATGAAAATGAAACGAAAGAACAGTGGATGATTTTGTGTAGTCGCTGTTCTTTTTGTTTATCTCCTTTTTGTCAAATACGCTTCCCCATCGTGTTACTTATGTAAAAACTTAAGAAATCTTGTCATACAGAATGGTAACAAACAAATCTGTACAACATAGTGGAGTCTGATGTCAATTTGATTTATTTTATATTTATAAAACAGTTTTAAGAAATGCTGCAAAAGATAATTATCATGAAATAAACAGGTAGAATAAAACCCAGATTATAGGAACTCGTGAGACTAAGTTTTGGGTAAGCAATGGTTTTACGAGTAGACACAATATTTTTATTTTCATTGATTTAGAGTTTTACGTCACACCTTATTTAATAAAGTATTAATTTTATTAAATTCAACTGCTTTTCAGTTGGGTTTATTTTTTTTCTGAAAAAATTATTCAAATCTTTGCCAATTTTAAATCCCATATTCCGGGCCTATTTGAAAGCTTAAAATCTTTTTTTGCAGGAATTGACCCCGGATGAAGAAGGACATAGGTTAGCTCCATCTCTGCCATCTTTTTGACCCGCTTCGGACAAGATATTGATCCACCTGTGACAGAACTGATCCACTACATTTTAGATATGGATCCAAAAATATTATTGTTTATTATTGATACTTGAATACTGCCATTAGAGTTTACCACCCTTGCCATGTTATTTACCACCAAGTTCCACGGAATTTACCACCGATTGCCAATGCATTTACCAAGTTGGAATATGTAGAAGAAGCCCTACAGAGGTATTAATGAGCTGTAGGATTTTTTTGCAATTGTGAGTATTGCGGACGGATTGAGCCAGCTGTGTGTAGTTTTGAGCCACTGTTTGTTTGCGAGTGATAGAGCCAGTGGTTAGTAAAACATAAAATAAACAGCCCTTGGAGTGTTACTGTTCCAACGGCTGTTTATTCTTATTTAAAACTTTTATTTTATCTTCTAATTGCTTATTTATTAATAGAAATACAAAAAAATACTTTTTATGAAACGACTTATTAGAGGGCTCATTGAAAAAATTAGTACATAGTGTTTATCTATAAATTCTAATTCTGGGATTGTGAATAAAGAAATACTCGTTCCCAAAAAGAAATTGGCTGCATTGACTTAAATTGATTCAAAATCATTGTACAATGTTGGTAAAGGAGTGGTTTCAATTGACCGATGTGATAAAAGCAAAGAGAGCAGGAATCAGTTGAACAAGAATTTCTAGGATTTTAGAAATTTCAAAGTTAGTTTTTATGGATGGTCTGATTTGCACGATATGCCATTCAAATATTAAACGGTATTTTTTCAAATATGAATGTCAGGAGGTCTGTTTAGAATGTTTTTAATTGATAGGGAGAAAAATGAGGCTAGGTCAATATGTAAAAAAACTTTTCAAGAATTAAAATTTAAAGAAAGGCAACACCTTCAAGAATGGATATGTAAAAATACTGATATATTAGGTAAAAGAAAGACTTTTAATCATCCAGAAGGAATTTAGTAGATTTGATGATACAAGAGAAAGATTAGATTTATTAGCTATCGATGAAGATGGAAATCTAGTAATCATAGAAAATAAATTAGATGATAGTGGCAAAGATGTAGTTTGGCAGTCATTAAAATATTTATCATACTGTTCGGGATTAACTAAAAATGATATTAGAACAATATACCAAGAATACCTTGATCAACAAAGCGATGGAGGATTGGCAGAGAATATTCTATGTGAATTTTTACAGGTGGAAGATTTTAGTGAAGCGGAGTTGAATTATGATGACCAAAGAATTATTATGATTGCTGCAAACTTCAGAAAAGAAGTTACATCTACTGCATTATAGCTTTTAGAACATAATGTGAAAATAAAATGTATCAAAGTAACACCTTATGAATTAGAAGGGAAAATATTATTGGATACGGAACAAATTATTCCCATTACGGACGCGGAAGAGTATTTAATAAAAGTTGCGAACAAGAAACAAGAAGAAGTCAAAACTAAAGAGCAAAATCAAACAAGATATAATATTAGAGTAGATTTCTGGACGAGTCTTTTACAAGAAATGAACCGAAGCTCTACGATGTTCCAAAATGTTAGTCCATCTAAGGATAACTGGTTAGGGACAGGAAGTGGCTATAGTGGGATTGCCTATACGTTCACTATTACAGGAAGTTATGCTAGAGTTGAATTATGGATTAATCGTGGATCTCAAGATGAAAATAAAACTATTTTTGATAAATTGTTTGCAAGTAAGGAAAAGATAGAAGGGAAATTTAATGCAGAACTTGATTGGCAAAGATTAGACGATGGTAAAGGAAGCCGAATTGCATACTCATTAACAAACGTAAGTGTTTTTAATGAAGATAATTGGACTGAAATGATTAATTTTTTAACTGCTCATATGATTAAATTAGAAAATTCTATAAAGGATGCGTTGGAATATGTCATGAAGGGATAAATCATATTGACATGTTCCCGAATACGTACAAAACAGTCGATATGTTTCCACGAACGAAAGGTTCACTAAAAATCGCAAAAACATCAATTCTATCAACTCGTCCCATGTGGAGTGTGTGGCGTTGATGTCAAGGGTAGAGAAATAGCTCTACTAAAAATACTGATAAATAAAGGATTCCCAAGGTTGGAGGGTTTTCTGTCCCGTAATCATTCCCTTACGATCAGTATCAGCTTGGGTATCATTAACTGGTGTTACTAATCCTGCTGCGGCAAGTCTCCCTTTAATCCAACGACCAAGAATAAGTTCGTCCCCAACAGCACTGAATTGCTTGTTGCCATCACTGGTAGTGTGAGCCTTAAACCAATATGGTAACAACAAAAAAAGGCTTATTTTTTTTCATCGTAATCTTCAGAGCGAGCTATCTCTTTGAAGGTACAAATAAATCTATCCAATTCACGGAAGATGATATTGATGAGTACTTACTGAAATTAAAATACGGTGCAAGAGAAACACTGTCAACTTTTATGCTGTTGTATCCTTCATTGGATTTCAGTAAAAAATTCTATGAAGATCATATGTATACAAAGAGCAAATTCAAGAAACCATACCTTCGTAAAATGGGTGTGCCGGAAGGAAAAATGGTTGAGTATATAAATTCAGTAAATGACATTAGTAATTTGCAACTTTTGGCAGCACAGCTGAATGAGGAAAAACAAAATACAGATTTTTGCAAATGGTTTACTGAGTAATATAAGACTGACAGTGACAAAATTCAGTATAGAACAATAAACTATCTTCCAGAGACGGAATATAGTTATGCTAATTTTCTTATCTTTATAGATGCACGTAAAACACTTTTAGAGGCAGAACTTATGAAGATATTATTGTAAATGATGATTTCGCAAAATTTACGAGTGGAGGTGTACCACAGTGGCTGATATGGGACAAATTCATGATTTCGCTGAAAAATGGTGCGAAAAATTCAGAGACCAGAACATCAATTACTTGGAACTGGTTGACCACTATATGGCCGATGATTGTGCTGCACTCGGCTTTGAAATGGACTGCGGTAATGCCTTTGAGCATGTTTACGGCGGTGCTGTACACAATTGTGATGAATTGGATAAGGTAATAGATAATGTTACAGATATACAGTTGCTCGGTTCCGCTATTTATTCGAGGTGGAGATATTTTAACCATTGGGCATATGACGGAGCAGAAATTTTAGAACCTAAAAACCGTGCATGGTTCATATTGGCACTTAGCCGATTGGCTTTGCTTTCAGTAGATAATCCATTCATATTTCAAGGTACGCTGAAAAAGATGCGTATTGTATCAAACAACATCTGCTACGGTCCGATGCCGGAGCCGGATGAAGAGGTGGAACAGCACATTACCATCAACGATGAAGGCCGTGTGTGGTTTTCGGGATACAACTACGGACGCACAGGCGAAAAGTATAAAAAAGCAAGGAGCAAGTACTTCAAAATCGAAAAGGCATCTGCTGAAAAGCTATTGAGTACAATTGCCGAGTATTTCAGCAATGAATATATTGAGACTTTTGCCACAGATATCGGTGATTGGACAATGGAACTAACCAATACAGACGGTGTGACCTATAGATTCAGAGGTTCATTATGTGCTGATTTCGATGTTACCGGTACAGATTTATCCGACCTTGTCCGTGATATAGTAGGTATGGACGACCTGTATGTTTTTGACGGAAACTGCAAGCCAGATATAATAAATAAAATTACATTAGACTATCACAGGGTTACAAAAATCAAGCCGAAGGAAGTACCGGAGGATTCCACTTGGGAGTTTGTTACATGGGATTATACCGAGCGTTTGATTATTGATAGAGATACAGAAACACTGGAGCATATCCAGAATATCGGAACGGGATGTAAAGTTTCCCGCAAATATGAGGTTGAAGGAGGTATCGAAAGTCTGCTTGAAAACTTTGATGCAGAAGATTTGTTTTCACATAGTGAGGGCAATCCCGATGATGTGATAGAAACACCAAATGAAACGAAGGACTATACAATTACCATTGACTATAAGAAGAATCCGCAACGTATCATCACGGGTAGCTATGATAAAAATGGACTGCCGGAAGATTTTGCTGACTTTGCGGAAACGGTATTTGATTTCATTCGTTTCTATGGAATGGGAGAAATTCTTGATCCATCAGTTTATGGCAAAGCAAAACGCCGTAAATCAGAATACATCTTTTGCAGCGTTAGCTTTGATGAGGGATGCAAGAGTTATTATTATCTCACCGAGGATGACAGCATTGAAATCGGCGATTTTGTGCTTGTGCCTGCAGGCAAGGATAATCACGAGGTAGTAGTTGAGGTAGTGAATATCGAATACTTCAGTGAGGAGAATGCCCCATTGCCAATAGAAAAGACCAAACGAATCATTCGTAAATGCACAGATGAGGATTTTGATTTGCCGGATGAATAGGGAGAGATAAATTTTTATTTGAGTTTATAAAACAGTCTCATTGCCTAGCTTTACTTATAGATTATGATTGGGGCTAGGAGAGAAGGTGTTGCATTATGGCAAATGAAGATAAAAAAGATTTTAATGCTATGTTTAGGGATAGCAAGGATATGCCAAAATATCAGACGATTACTGATGAAAAGAGCATTGAAAAGTATGGTGGAGGATAAAATGTATTTTGCTCCCATATTGATTATGATAAGGTAATGCGACTTGTACCTTATGGAAAATTGCTTACGGTAGGTACAGTATTTTGCTAAACAAAGTGGTGCTGATTTACCGAGCCAATTACGGCTGGAATATTTGTCTTTATAGTTGCGTGGGCAAGTTTTCAAAGAACAGAAGATAAGACACCTTATTGGAGAACCTTAAAAGCAAATGGAGAATTAAATCCTAAGTATCCGGGTGGAGTTGAAGCCCAAAAAGAGATGCTTGAAAAAGAAGGCCATACCATAATACAAAAAGGCAGAACCAATATAAGAAATTATGTTAAAGATTACGAACAAGCATTATTCACATTATAATACAAGTAAAGGGAAAATTTCAGTTTATAGGTGGTATGTTCCCACGAACGAGAGGTGCGATTTGTACTGGACAGACGAACTTCCTATTCTCTCGATCCACGTGTAGTGTGTGGCGTTGATAGAGTTAAAATCACTTGGCAACAATGGTTTTTGAAGATTTTGATTAAATATGAATTGTGTTTTATGTTCCCTCGGACTAATGGTTCGGGGGATTTTTTGACCCCCCGGGGTCTTACTTTTGATCAATGATACTAAAATTTCGTGAAGTATAGCTGTATTCAAGTCAAGGGAAGCTCCACCTAAATCTTCGATTTAGGTGGAGAGGTTCACCTTTTGTGAGCTATTTTATATTATTATCAAAAAAGTCGATATAATCTGCGATTGCCTTTTCAAAATAATCACCTAAATATATATCGAAATGTCCACAGTTATATTCTTTAATCGTTGCTTTCTTGGAACGCTTCCCACACTTTACCGTCGCCTTGGCGGGCGCTAATGTGTCTTTCAGACAAACCGCATAGTAGATTGGCGATTCAATATCCTTAGTGTATCTGCTAGGTGAATATTTGACAAATTCTAAAAGCGTTCTTGCGGGTGCCTTGTTTACGAAACTTGAATTTTCAGGAATTAGTTCTAAACATCCCTTGTAGTCAGGAACGGGAACTGCCATGATAGCTGCTTTTCCGCGCACAGCCAGCAATTTAAGCATTACCGGATGATATCCTGATAGACAGGATAAAAGGTCGGCAATGACTAAGGGGAATGCTTTTAAGGAAGATACCGGTGAGAGGGTTCCCATGGAAGCCAAGGCGTTTGTATATGGACACTGGGATATTGCCGCAAGAATATCCTTGCGTTTTGATGACAATGTTATAACGTGTCCGCCGCTGAAAGAGCTTCCGAACAGCAGTATTTTACTGCCGTCGACCCTGTCGTCATTTTTGATGAATTCGATGGCGCAGTTCCAATCCGCAAGCTGTTGTTTTACATTGATCCACTGCCTTTTATTTCCATCGCTTGCGCCGAAGTTACGATAATCAAATAAAAAGCAAGCATACCCGGCAGCGGCAAACCGTTCCGCATATGCGTCCAGCCGCATTTCACGCACTCCACCCAAGCCGTGAGCCATGACGATGACCGGGCATTTTTTATCCCCATCGGGCAAATAGAGCCACGCACTGCACCTAGTTCCGCTTGAGTAAAAGTCAACATCCTCACGTCTAAATTGATTGTTCATTTTTATTTTCCTCCTTGAATTTCATTAATTATTTCGAGAATATCGCCACCGAAAATGGAGTAAACGGCAGCCACTGTTTTTCCGTATAATATCTTGTTAAAATGTTCTCTAACAAGATGTTCCCTAACAAAATGATTCATAGCATTTCCTTTCGAATGGATGAAAGCAGAAGTTTGAAACTATGCTGCATAAATTCCGATTTATTTTTGCCCATTCGTTTTGCGATATATTTCTTCTTTTTGTATGCAATTTTCAAAGAGACCCATAGAGTGTACATCGTGGGTAAAATAGATTCAGTTGGATTCAAATAGTTCCCTTGCGATCCTTTTTCATCAAGTAGAAGAGACTGTCATTGATACTTTCGAGTACATCATAGATTTGCTTAAGAACTTCATTTTCTGACAGTTCATTTTCATCGAAGCTATCATTCCCTCCAAAAATAAGGGATAGCGTTCATATGCTGCTATAACTGTGAAGCAAATATTAAAGTAGCAATGCTCAAAATCGGTGTATTCGTTGATACAATCTTCTATCATTTTGTGCAAATTTTACGGTGGCTCAATCTGTCCAATACTCACTATCAAAAGAAAAATATATGAAAGCTTACGAGACTGCATAGAAGACGAAAGAAGAAACATTGTCACCTTGAACGATAAACAGTGGAAATATGAGTTTACACCTTTATCGATAATGGTAAACAATTCACCGTCACGGATCACCTTTATTGTAATCTTTTTGGATGGACAGAAGCGAATCAAACGTATGGAGCCTATTAATTACATTACTTGTTATCGGACTTATTATACTGTTGGTGATCTTCTTTATTAATATGTATTTTGCAAATAGTGCAGTGCAACCTATTGCTAAAGTGTGGGAAAATCAAAAACAGTTTGTCGGAGATGCATTAGAGAAAGAAAAAAAGGAGATTATTTTTCGAATTCGAAATACTAATAAAGGGATAGCTAAGGAATTGATCCGGATAAATTAAAGGGATTGTTGGATAGGCGAAGTGGAATGTCCATTGGGAAAAATGGGAG
Organism: Pseudogracilibacillus sp. SO30301A; assembly: GCF_037072025.1. NCBI lineage: Bacteria > Bacillati > Bacillota > Bacilli > Caryophanales > Bacillaceae > Pseudogracilibacillus > Pseudogracilibacillus sp. SO30301A. The sequence goes on from NZ_JAXHDD010000057.1 coordinate 17,092, forward strand.
TATTTATGTGTAAGTACATTAAGTTTTTCAAAAGAATGTTTGCAGAATCTATTCTTCAAAGCTGTACATATTAATTAAGGCGCTTTCAATATATTAAAAACGTGTTATAATGAAAATAATGAATGATCATTCATTATTTTAGGAGGGGGATGGAATCATTGTGGAGAAAGTAATATTAACGAGTGAAAATGGTATTTCTACAATTACATTAAATCGACCTGAAAGCTATAATGCTTTAGATGTTGAAATATTAGAAAAATTATTATTATTCATTAAAAAAGTTGAACATAATGATGATCGAATTTTAATGTTAACAGGAGCTGGAAAAGCATTTTGTTCGGGTGGTGATATTAGTTTAATGCCCCAAGTTACAAGTACTGACCAGTTGGAAAATTTAATGGATACCATTTCAGAGATTGCAACGAAACTATATATGTTACCAAAAATTGTTGTTACAGCTGTTAATGGTTCTGCGGTAGGGTTAGGTCTAAGCTTCGCAATGGCATCAGATTATATCGTCGCAAATGAAAAAGCAAAGTTTGGAATGCTTTTTGCAGGAATCGGACTTATTCCTGATGGTGGGGGGCATTTCTTTTTAAAAGAGCGACTAGGTGTTCATCAAGCAAAGCAATTTATTTGGAATTTAGAACAAATCAAAGCAAAACAAGCACAAAAAATCGGTTTAGTTGATCTAGTTACAGAAAGTAAGGCAGAAGAAGCTGCACAAGCACTTGCTCAAAAAATATTAATGTCACCATTTAGAGCAATCATTCGCTCGAAATTAATTTTACATGAGTCAAAACAAGCGGAACTAGCGGCTTATTTAAAAGCTGAAAAGATGGGACAAGCCGAAGTGTCAAAAACGAAAGATCATAAAGAAGGAATTGCGGCCTTCTTGGAAAAAAGACGTCCATTGTTTAAAGGCGAATAAGAAAGCATAAAATTATAAAGATTCAATGTTAAACAATAAGAAAGACAGGGAGTTTCATCCAATTGTGGACAACCTGTCTTCTTTATCAAATTGTTATTTATAGTGTGTCTTCAAAACTCCTATGTCTTTACAGACACCACAATGTATGAAAATGGGGGCATAAAGTTTAATTTTGAGCTACTCTGTTAATCATGATATTACAGGGACTGTGATCATACAGGTTTTTAAAGATCACTCTATTGCGAAGTACGGTTACATACAACCTCTCCACGTTTTAGGAGGATGCATGGCGAGCACCTTAGTGAAAACAGGTATGATATGTTAATTTTACTTACGATAGACACAAGTAGTCTCGAGGACGGCAACAAGCCCTAACAAATGCGAAAGGGACAGTAAACAAGCATTGATTTAACAAGAATATTTTCCAATAAAAGTAAATTATTCTTCAGGAGGGCTACTTTTTTGCGCCAAAATTAGAGCAGATGTCCATTTTCGTATAAAAAGGAGGATGGAAAGGATCGAGTAATTCAAGGCGGCGTAGCTCCCGGCAGCGGAACGTATGCAGTTTAATACGTGAGCAAAGATCTGGCACGCTGGAAAAGTGATCTTCTTTTCCAAGGAAACGCTTCTAGCACGTAGAAAAAGTGCTTTCCTTTTTCAAGGAGCGGAGAAACAAGCATTCGTGCGAAATTCGTAGTGTCATTTTTACCGGATTTTTTGAACATCTTCTTATAGGAATTTCTGGTGTTTAAGTCAATAGTTTTGAACAATAAATGAAGGTGCAGTCCCCTTCAAATTGCAACTGTAATTAGTGGTGGTTAACCTTCACGGTCTTGATTTTTGATGTATTCCTTAGTTACGGATATAGGTGCCTCCCCGGAAGTTAAAATTAAATAACTCCTACTCCAAAAATAAGGTTTCCAATAATAAGTCTGAAGGAATTTTTCGAACTCCTTTCGAATGTATCTAGAGGTTACAGTTTTAAAACTATTAACTGTATTAGCTAGATTAATTTGTGGTGGTGCATCAAATAATAGAGATGATCCTCCTCTGATCGTTTCCCCTTTTACTACGAACAGTTTGCGTGGCTGTATCTAGACAACTAAGAATCTTCGTGTTATTTCCCAGGCTATAGTAGTGCATTTTCTAAATCGGATGCCTTAATTTTATTTATACGCCATTTTTCTCATTAATTGCAAAAAAATTACAGATAGTCACTCTAAATGACCCTCAAAAATACTTCCTTTTTTGTCTAATTTAAATCTACTTGTTCGTGTTCAAATCCATCTATATTAAGAAGTAATAACAACTTCTTTCCCACCAATTTCTATCTTACTATCTTGAAAACTTACATCCATATTGTTAAAAATATTTGTCAAACTATTCCCATTCTCCTGTTGAATAATTAATGCTTTATAATTTGAACACTACTGATTTTAAAGAAGGAATGGAGAATGATTTTTCCACCGGTTTAAGTTGTGATAATGTCATTTTTTATAATTCTATATTTTTCTTAACACTTTCTTTATTGCGGTTTAGCTGCTCCTAAGAAGTTTACTAAACTAAGCTTATCTGTATTCCTTTTTACATATCGGTATCTAGATTATTTTTTTGAATAGATTTTCAGTTTGGATTTAATAATTTTTTATGGAATATATCCCACTTTATGGAATAATAAAAACAAATAGTACGTTATTAAGAAATCATCTATAATATAAACAATTAGTATCTTTAAAACAGTTATACGATAAAAGGGATGAATGACATGCTAACAATCGAAAATCTAAGCAAATCATATGGTGAGAAGGTTTTATTTGAGGATATCAACACGACAATAACTAGTAGTGATCGTATCGGGCTAATCGGTGTGAATGGAACAGGAAAATCAACGTTTTTAAAAATCATAGCCGGTATTGAAACAGCAGATAAAGGAAATATTCAACATTCTAAAGACTACATGATCGAGTATTTAGCACAAAATCCAGAATTTATTGAAGATGTATCCGTACTGGAATATATTTTTGCTGGAGAAGCAAAAATTATGCAAGTTTTACGAGAGTATGAACGGTCATTATTGCAATTGGAACAGAATCCGAATGATGAGACAACACAAAGCCATTTATTATATATGCAGCAACAAATGGATAAATATGATGCGTGGGAAGCAAGTACCGTTGCAAAAACAGTTTTAACAAAAATGGGGATTACCCAATTTGATGAGAAAGTAACTATGCTTTCTGGTGGTCAAAAAAAGCGGGTAGCCATTGCAAAAGCATTAATACAGCCGGCAGATTTGCTTATACTAGATGAACCAACAAACCATTTGGATAATGAAACCATTGTTTGGTTGGAGAAATACTTTGAAGGTTATAAAGGTGCTTTATTGCTTGTTACACACGACCGCTATTTTCTTAATCAAGTAACGAATCAAATTTATGAACTCGAACACGGCAAAATGTATATATACGAAGGAAGTTATGAATTATTTTTAGAAAAGAAGCTTGAACGTAAGGAACTAGAACAAAATTTGCAACAAAAACATCAAAATACACTGAAAAAGGAAATTGCATGGTTAAAACGGGGAGCAAGGGCGAGATCTACGAAGCAAAAAGCACGTATTGATCGGATCGATACATTAAAAAAACAAAAATTTAATACGAACGAGGAGAACATAGAAATTCAAGTTGGTTCCACACGCCTTGGGAAACAAGTGATTGAACTGAAGTCAATCAGTAAAGTGTTTGGTGAAAAAACACTATGGAAAAATTTTAGTATTTTAATAACTCCTGGTGATCGAATCGGTATTATTGGTCCTAATGGAGCGGGGAAATCTACTTTGCTTAACATTATTGCGGGACGTTATCAGCCGGATGAAGGGGAAGTGAAAATAGGTGAAACTGTAAAAATAGGTTATTACACACAAGGTGAAGAAGAATTAAATGAAAGTCTGCGTGTCATTGAATATATTAAAGAAATAGCTGAAGTAATTTACACGAAAGAGGGGAAATTGATTACAGCAGAGCAAATGCTGGAACGATTTTTATTTTCCCGTCCTAAACAATGGACATATATAGGTAGTTTATCAGGTGGAGAGAAAAGGCGATTATATTTATTAAAAGTTCTCATGCAAGAACCAAACGTAATTATACTTGATGAACCTACAAATGACTTGGATATTAAAACGTTAGGTATTTTAGAAGAATATTTAGAACATTTTCCAGGTGTAGTCTTAACCGTTTCCCATGATCGTTATTTTTTAGATAATGTAGTAGATGAATTAATAGTATTTGATGGAAATGGCGGATTACGCCATTATTATGGAAATTATAGTGAATATGCTTCTGAAATGCATTCTGATACTCAAAAGGAAGGTGATAAAAAGCTTGGAAAGCTTATGGTAAGGGAAAAAAAGGTGAATAAGAAATTATCCTATAACGAACAAAAAGAATGGGATGTTATTGAAGATGAGATTACTCAGTTGGAGGAAAGAATTTTTCAACTGCAATCCGATATTGCTGCTAGTGGAAGTGATTTTGCACAAGTTCAGGAGCTTTATCAAGAACAGCAAACATTGGAAGCTGAATTAGAAACAAAAATGGACAGATGGGAAGAACTTTCATTGTTAATAGAAAGTTTTAAAAAATGATTGTTTGGTATCTATTTAGACGAATTTATGATAATGATAAGGGGTGCTATTTCAATGTTTGAGAGGATTGACACGATATGTTTAACAGTTAGTGACGTCGAACGATCAAGCTCTTGGTACCAAGAAGTATTAGGACTGAAAGAAGTGTTTAAAGGTGAAAAATACCGGATTCTAAAAGTCGGAAATAGCGAGATTCCTTTAACAATAGAAGAAGGAAGTGCCTCTTCTAATGAAAATAATGCGTATCCGATATTTTTCACTAAAGATATTGAGACAACACATCAGAAACTCAAAGAACTAGGTGTCGATGTATCGGAATTAAAAAATGATGGTGAGAATAATTATTTTAATTTTTTTGATTTAGATAATAATAAATTGCAAGTATGTTATTGGCATTAAAATAAAAGATGGGATTTAATTTGTTTAGTACGTTCAAGACTAAATTAATTCCCATCGAAATAGTTAAAAATTTATTTTTTCCAGATTTACATACTATTGAATTAAAATTTAACTCTGTCTTTCCAATAGTTATTTGCTGCAGCTACCGTTTGGAAATTAATTGCAATAACTTGTGAAGCGAAGGCTAAACTGTCCGGGTCTCTTGAATATTTTGGACGCAATTTTTTTCTTATTTGTTCATTAGGTTGAGTGTATTCTACACCCTTTTGTGCAAGTATAATTGCTAATTCAAATCCTTCTTGAGGGGTTTTTGTTTTTAAACTGGGTAGCCATTTATTCATCAGATTCAACTCCTTTTTGGCATTGATATTGATAATATATGCCTAGTAAACTAAGAAGTTCTTTATCCAAGTGCGAGGAAATTATTATTATTAGGTGAACGAAAATATATTTTTTAGTAATATTCTGTCCAGCAAATTAAGATAGTTTTTATGTTATAAAAATGGTATCAGCAGGTTAAGGAATAACTTTTGAACAATAAGTGAAGGTGCAGTCCCCTTCAAATTGCAACTGCAATTAGTGGGTTAACCTTCATGGTCTTGATTACGGATATAGGTGCCCCACCGGATGTTGAAATTAATTAACTCCTATTCCAAAAAAAGGTTTCCAATAATAAGCCTTAAGGAATTTTTGGAACTCCTTTCGAATGTATCTAGAGGTAACAGTTTTAAACTAAACCTATTAATTGTATTAGGTAGATTAATTTGTGGTGGTGCTCAAATAATATTATGGTGATGATCCTCCTCACTGTTAATTTCTAAAATCTCACATTTCCATTTTCCAAACAAATCATAAGCGATTTCTTCGAGTCGCTTTTTAATTTAGTTATTGATAACAGGATGACGATATTTTGTTACAACAACTAAATTATGAATTAGTTATAATCAGGGTATCTATTCCTATTATATTGCATTTAACCCATCCATATTGGCTGTTTCAACTAATTTAACTCCATATAAAAGTAAATATCGCAGTAGAGATTATAAAATTTGCAGAAGAATACAACGCGGACATCATTGTATTCGAATACCTTGGAAAAAACTTCCGAAGGGAGTTTATGGTGCAAAAAAGCTTCATCACAAACTACACCACTGGTGTCAATTAGGCATTCAATCCAAGGTAGAAGAAATGGCCCATTTCCGCGGTATACGCATCAGAAAAATAAATCCTAAAAACACTTCTGCTCTAGCTTTCGATGGGTCCGGTGAAGGGCAGCGGAATAACAGTAGAGATCTCGCCACTTTCCAAAGCGGTAAGATCTATCATGCAAACTTAAATGCGTCCTATAATATCGGTGCAAGGTACTTTATTAGAGAAATCCTTAAATCCTTTTCTGAAAAGAAAAGGTTAGCAGTTCAGGCAAAAGTTCCTGAGCTCCAAGCCAGAACACAGCAGACCTTGGCTTCATTAATTAACTTACATCAGGCGCTTCGTATCAATGATACTAAAATTGCGTGACGTATAGCTGTATTTAAGTCAAGGAAAGCTCCACCAAAATCTTCGATTTAGGTGGAGAGGTTCGAGAGGTTCACTATTTAAAGATAAGATGAATGTTTCGGATGAATTTTTGTGATAAAATAAACAAATAACAAACTTAATTGTTAGGAAACAAAAGAAAGGCTGATGCTGATGGGAAGGTAAAGCAATTTTTCGATTTACATGAATTGGACTTTATAATTAAACCTATGAGCAGTCATAAACAAGTATATTTTGAAAACGAATACGAAAAGAATTGATCCGAAACCAGGAGGTGAATTCCTTGTATCTGACAGATGCAAGGAAACTATTTGGAAATAGTTAATTTACTTTTGGTTGCTATATTGATATTAATGACAGCCTTCTTTGTAGCAACTGAGTTTGCGATTGTTAAAATACGAGCAACACGAATCGATTATTTAGTCGAAACTGGTAATAAAAAGGCTATACACGTAAAGAAGATAATTAATAATCTGGACGGGTATTTATCTGCATGTCAATTAGGAATTACTGTTACCGCATTAGGTTTAGGTTGGTTAGGTGAACCAACAATAATGCGTTTACTTACGCCATTATTTAACGAACTTGCTTTAAATGAAACAATTGCTTCGGTGTTGTCTTTTGCGATAGCTTTTTTTACCATTACCTTTTTGCATGTTGTGATTGGGGAATTAGCACCAAAAACAATTGCAATTCAAAAAGCCGAAGAAATAATTTTTTTATTAGCAAAACCATTAATTTGGTTTTATAAACTTATGTATCCGTTTATTTGGTTACTAAATGGATCTGCACGACAGTTTATTCGTTTATTTGGATTTAAACCAATGGCTGAACACGAAGTTGCTCACTCTGAAGAAGAGTTACGATTAATAGTTTCAGAAAGTTACAAAAGCGGTGAAATTAACCAGTCTGAAATGACTTATGTTAATAATATCTTTGAATTCGATGAACGATTAGCAAAGGAAATTATGGTACCACGTACAGAAATGATCTGCTTCTATAAAGAGGACAGTTTTGAAAAAAATATTGAAGTTGTATATGAAGGTCAGTTTACACGATATCCTGTTGCTGATGGGGACAAGGATAATATTGTTGGGTTAATAAACATAAAGGAACTGTTTACAGAACGTTTCGATAGAGAAAAACCACTATCGATCGAAAAGTATATCCGGCCAATTATTCACGTTTCCGAAGCAACTCCGATTAAGCAGCTATTACTTAAAATGCAAAAAGAAAGAATTCATATGGCTATTGTAAATGATGAATATGGTGGGACTGCAGGTCTAGTAACAGTTGAGGATGTTATTGAAGAAATTGTAGGGGATATACGAGATGAATTTGATGTAAATGAAAGTCCATTAATTGAGAAAAAAGACAATAACACAGTAGTAGTATCAGGTAAACTTCAACTCGAAGAAGTTAATGAATTATTAGGGACAGATTTAAATGATGAGGATATCGATACAATAGGTGGATGGATTTTTGCAAAAAAGCTAGACGCCACCGTAGGAACTGTCGTTGAATATAAAGATTTTCAATTTGTTGTTGAAGAAATCGAAGGGTATCAAATAAAGAAAATCATGATTACAAAACAATAAAAATAGTTCTAGTTTAAGTCGCTATTATAAAATAGTGGCTTTTTTAACTTTTGGATGTTCATGTGCATTCGTTTACACATTGAACTATTTATGTATGACGTATTCAGTAGATTGCTAAAGCTTTTTCTAGCAATAAGTTATGAATGTGGTATGTAGTTCACACCATAACTATTGTCAAATTGGGAAAGGGAAAACTCAAAAGAGGTAACAATATTAGGTTTTTTATGGTAAGATTGGAGTAATAAGAAAATTAAATTGAGATAGGGGAAGTAATGAATACAATAAACTACTCAAAAATTGCTAATAAATACGATAAGAATCCATATAGAAGGGAAGAAATAAGATATGAGGCTGTTCTAAAAGAGTATATTGATAACTCAACTTTCGCAGCACAAATTAGGCAGGTAATCCTTGATGTATT
>NZ_JAXHDD010000058.1:0-25346 GCF_037072025.1 Pseudogracilibacillus sp. SO30301A
ACTCTATATTTGGAGCAGTAGTTACTTGATATTAACAAATGGAGCTCGTTAAAATATCATAAAAGAATATATTGAAACTCAAGACCGCAAACGCTAATCCCTACTAATTTTCCCGCAATTTGAAGTGGATCGCACCTTCGCCTTTAGTAGTTCAAATAAAATACTTTCAAGGTGAGTGATTTCGATTTTAGTATTGAGATTATACCCTTTAACACAAAAAAGCACCTCATTCAGGTGCCTTTGTTTAATGTTATGTTAACTGCATTGTTGTTATACAGGTGCCGTCTTGTTTAAAAGTAGAAAACTCTGACTTCACTTTTTTCCCATTATGATTAATTGTTATATGATATGTTTTATCTCGTGGTAGCCATAAATCGAAAAAACCGTTTTTCTCCGTTGTCAATGTATCTTCCAACACTGTATTGCCTTCCATGTCTTCAATATATACATCAAATTCTTCCTCTACCATTTCACCTTGACAACCTGTTAAACTATGGTTAGTACAAGGATGGGTTTCATTGATGAAAGGTGCGATGGAAACAAAAAATTCATCCTCAGGTAATGAATAGATAATTTCGCTTTCATCACTATTTGTGACAATTAATTCTTCTGATGTGATAGAGGCGGTTTCATCTTTTATTTCACCTACACTATATTCATGAACCAATTCCTTGATGTCTTCGGTAGAACCTTCTTCGGGTATACTTTCATTGCTACAAGCAACTAATAAAACAGATGCCAATAACATAGACAAACTTAATTTAAATTTCAATTAGAATCACCCCGTTGTTTTTTCTACAATTCATTATACCATTTCTATTCCTTTCGCATGCATTATTCCTATATTAGACACAATATTTTCGTTTTCACATATTTAAATCAAATTTACTTTTCTTGGGTCATAATAGGGTTGTTTTGGATGCACTTTTGCGCTATGTTTCCTAATTCTATATTCATTTTGCTTCTTCAGGTAGAATGAATTTTGAATAATATACGCTTGAACATTTCTACTGTTATACCAGTTGGTACCATTTGAAAGATAATATTCATGATCCACTAACAGGTTAGGTTAAAAAAAATTTCTAAATTCATTTATTCATATATTCAAAGTTTCTGATCCTGTTGTTGCTTCCCCAAACTTTCTACTTCCTTCATAGTTCCCTGATAATATCCTCAACATAAATAAATAGATGACTGCACTTATGAAAGCACAGAGCATAATAAATCCAAATATCAAGATTGAGATAAAAATACGGATAATATGACTGTTAAAGGTGCGAAAAATCGACCGATAGAATACTGTAAATCAGATGCCTCCATGTATTGTCCTCTAGCATTCTTAGGTACATACTTGCTCACGAAGTTTTGTACTACTGGGACATGGATAATCTCACCTATTGTCAGTATTACTATAATTCCAAATAGTAGCCATGCACTTGTTGTAAATCCAACTAGGAACATTCCAAATCCAGATAGTAAAGCAGCAAGAATTAGTGAGTTTCGATCACTCCATCTCGCAAAAATTTTGGTTACCGGAATTACGAATAATACAAACAATAAACCATTTAATCCAATCATCCATCCAAATATTTCCTCACTCCTTAGTGAAACTGACCAACTTCCTATTGAAATCAGTTCCTGGGCAGGTACAAAATTTCGTACATAGACGGCTAAATAGAGATCTAATTGCATAATGGAAACTGTTATGAATATACCTCCAAGTATATAAAGAAAGAATATTTTATCTGTAAGAATAAAAAAAAATTAATAAATTGGTTTTTTACAACTAAAAACAAAGTCTCTCTTTGTTCCTCTTCTCTTTCCCGTTTCGGCATAGTTTCTCTAATTATAAACAAAATTGCAATAGAATAAAGCAAGGTAACTACTTACTGTAGAGGTCCATAATAGCTCACTACGATATTGAAAAAACAAAACAGCTCCTATGATTGGACCAAAAACTGCCCTAAATTATTAGCTGATGCAAAAGTTGCAAATACACTACGCCTTTTTTCATCTGGTACAAGGTCAGCTACCATTGCTGAACTTGCTGGTCTATAGAAGGACTTCCCAAGGCTAATTCCAATGAAAGCTACATAATCTAGCCAAGGAGAAAAAGATAGAGCAAACAAAGCAAAAAAGCTGCAGCATTATCTTACGTCTTCCGAATTGATCCGTTATATCCCCCCCAATCATGCCCCCAAATATACTTATTATGGACGGAGTAGTCATCATCATACCTGCCTCAACTGCTCCTAATGTATCACTAAAGTATATCGTTAGAAATGGAAAGTACATCCAAAACAGCTATATTAAATAATGCTTCACCAATCAACCTTGTCTTTAAATTGATATCCCATGAAAGCCAATTCAATAAAACTCAGTTCCTTTCGATTGCACTTCTTGGCCAAGTACATTTAACATTAATATAAATATTCAGAAAAATATAGACTTATATTTAAAAATCACCAATAGAACTTTTATTAAATTGCCCCACAAACAGAACGTACGACCTCGTCTCCGTGCTGGTGTTTTTATTAAAAAAACCTCCTCTACCCACTGTAGGTAAAAGAGGTTTTTGGTTCTTGATTAAAATTAAATTCCAAGAAACATAAGCTGGTTGGGAGAAATAAACATTAAAAATCATATAAGCAACAAAGTATGTATATTAAAAGATCTTTTAATTTAATTTAAAAACAAAGTGGCCTGGATAAAAGTATTTTGGTCATGTAGAAATCTGAACTAAAATATAAATTTCATAAATTAATGTTTGTATTCGTTTAAATTTTTATTCTTCGCCTTTGTAACCTATAACTGCGACGTAAGGCTCTGCTTATTAATAAATCGATTCAGATCGACTCGACATGTTGGAAAAAGACTCGCCGTTTTCCATGACCCCCACCCAAAAACGGTCACAATTAATTTCAAAACATGCCCGTTTTTCATAACTCTTACCCAAAACGGTCACGATTAATATCAAAACATGCCCGTTTTCCACGACTCTTACCCAAAACGGTCACGATTAATATCAAAACATGCCCGTTTTCCACGACTCTTACCCAAAACGGTCACGATTAATATCGAAACATGCCCGTTTTTCATAACTCTTACCCAAAACGGTCACGATTAACATCGAAACATGCCCGTTTTCCACGACTCTTACCCAAAACGGTCACGATTAACATCGAAACATGCCCGTTTTCCACGACTCTTACCCAAAACGGTCACGATTAATATCGAAACATGCCCGTTTTCCATGACCCTTACCCAAAACGGTCACGATTAATATCGAAACATGCTCGTCTTGCAGATCGACTCGACCTCTTAGATCTGGACTCTACATGTTGTTAATCGACTCACATTCCGGAGCGGAGGTAGAGTCACTTTTCCCCAACGGTGATAAATCGTTACGTCACAGTTTACTTCGTCTAAGTATGAAAATACAACGGGTGAAAATAAATATTCTAGATTTCCTATCGTGTATTCATTCGACTCTAGTTTTGTCCAAGTCTCTTTCAAGTGAATCCATTATTTTTGTATGTGTTCTTCAAATACTGGCTTATAAAATGCGCGGTGATCCATCGCAAATAATCGTTCTGTAAACTCACCAGGTTTCGTTTTATCTAACGCTCTATTCAACATATTCAGCTTAGCATCAATTAAATCAATAAGATGTAAAATTTCAGCTTCTCGAACAAGTGGTGGTTTGGCACTACCCCATTCCGCTTTCCCATGATGCGATAAGACAAGATGTTGTAAAATAATGATTTCTTCTCCGTCAATTTTTAGTTCTTCGGCTACCTCTTTTATTTCTGTCACCATAAGAGAAATATGTCCCAATAACTTCCCCTCTAATGTGTAAGAAGTTGATACGACACCAGATAGTTCATGAACCTTTCCAATATCATGTAATATGATTCCTGCATATAATAAGTCCTTATTTATTTCTGGATATATTTCACATAATTGTCTTCCTATTTTTAGCATACTAACGATATGGTATGCTAGCCCTGAAACATAGGCATGATGATTTTTAGATGCTGCTGGATAGATAAATAGATCTTCATTATATTTTTTAATAAATGCTCTTACAATACGTTGGATATTTGGATTTTTCATTTCAAAAATTGCTTCCATCATGTTTTCTTGTAATAAGTCTTTATCAACAGGAGCCTTTTCTAAAAAATCTGAAATCCTGACCCCATCAGTAACTTGGGCAGGTCTTATGGATTTAATTCTCATTTGGGGTTTCCCACGGAATTCGTGAATGTCTCCGACTAATTTTACAACTTTTTCCTCCATGAAAATTTCTTCATCTTCCTTTGAAGCATCCCATAATTTCGCATCTATTTCACCTGTCGAATCAACAAAAAATAAAGTTAAAAAAGGCTTCCCATTACTTGCTGTTCCTTTTTTTACTTCCTTGATTAGCATAAAACCATCAAATGTATCCCCTATTCCATGTTTCCCAATCCCTTTTTCTTTTTGCATAATCATCCCCCTGTCTATTCTATATTTCTTTAAACTGTTATTTCCGCTGAAATATGTTGTGCTTGGAGTGTTTGTGCAATATCACTTTTACATGTAAACAGTAAGATTTGCTGTGAGCTAGCAAATTCTTGTACGATGTTTAAAATTTCTTCTGTCCGTTTGCTATCAAAATTTACAAATGCATCATCAATAATAAGCGGGATCACGAATTTTTCACTCATTACTCTACTTATCGCTAGTCTTAAAGATACATATAGTTGATCGATTGTACCTTGAGACAGCTCATCTACAGTATAACGTATATAGTTACTCGCTTCTACTTGAAATAATTTGGAACCTGTTGGAGCATGTACATGAATATATTTTCCATCCGTTAGTTTACTAAAATATTCTGAAGTTAATTCGATTACTTCTGATAAATATTTCCTTTGATAAGCGGCTTTCGCTTTCAATAATGTCGTTTGTGCCACTTGAGCAATTACCCATTCTTCAGCTAACGCATTTAATTTTTCAAGTTCTATTTGATACAGAAACGCTGCCTCTGAGTTGCCGTCCGATGTTTCCATCTGCCCGATTTCAAGTTCTACTGCAGCTAGTTGTTTATTTAAGTCGGAAATTTCTTGTTGACAATCATGTATCAATTCTTTTAAATTATTAATCTTACTCTCCAGCTCATGTTGACTTATTTCTTTTGTTAACATTTCGTCTGTAACTTCCCTAGGTAGCACTGGTCTTATTTGCTGTTCAAGTTCTATTTTCCGATTTAGCAGCGCTTTTTTATCTGCTAATTCCCGTGCCGTACTAAAATATTCCTCTTCTGTCTCTACACTAGCTACTTCCATTAATGCATGTATTTCTTTTTCGAATGAAATTATTTTTGCTTTTAATTCCATTTGTTTTACTTCGTTTTTTTCTATAAGCTCGTTATAATGGATGATCGATTGGTTATTGATCGTATACTTTTCGACGATTTGGTCGATTTCTTCCATTGTGATCGTTGAATTTGTCCAGCTTATGTCACTAGCAAAATCCGCTAGTTTTCTTTGGAAATGATTCCTTTTTTCTTGTAAATCGTCTATTTCATTTTGCATAACATGTTTATCTCGTATTAACTGTTTTGCTTGTTGTAACTTGTGTAGTAATTCTATCCAATGACTTGGGTCAACTTGTCTTAAAAAAGGATATTGATATTGCTCTGTCTTTAATCGATCAAGCCACTGACTTTCTTTATGATCAAACATTCGTTTCTTTTCTTGCCAATCTTTTTTTTGTAATTCCGCCCGTTTTTCTTCATTTTCTAACATTCTTACATTTACTTGAAGGTCTTTATTTTTATGTAGTAATTTCTCAAGTTTATTTTTTTCAGATGGTGAAATGATACTTTTGAATTCATTACTATTGTCATTTTGACCTGTTTCACCAATTGATTTTTTTATGAATGTAAACTGTGTTAAACCTAGAGTAACAATCATTGCTGTTATACCAAATAATAAGTAATTATTTATTCCAAGAGCAAATAAGACAGAGAGCGATGCAAACAATACTGTTCCTACTAACGTCCAATTCGCCAGTCTTACTTGCTTTTTCTCCCATTGTTCCATTTTAATTTTATGATCTCTGTTATTTTTCGTTGCAGTTACCGTTAATTCGTATGCATTAATTTTCGTTTGCATTTCACTAACTTCTTCATTTGATAATAATTGAGAGAAAACTGCTTGTTTTTCTGTATTGATCTGATCTACCTTCTCTGAGAGAAGATTATATTCTTCGGTTAAACGTTCTCCATCTTGTTGTAACTGAATATTTGTTTCGCTGATTTCTTTCCAAGTTGACTCAATATGAAAAGGAAGTACAATTTCTTTTATTTCATCCTCTTCCATATCCAGCGGTTGTAATTGCTCTTTTAAAACACCATTTATCTGTTCGAGTTTTTTCTCTTTTTCGTTTATTTGTTGTGCAATATTTTCATCCGTTAGTCGTTCATTCAAAATAGACTTGGCTACTTCATAAATACTTGCGGGATATTGTTCATTCATTAAATGATTCAGTTTTGCCTTATATTCCTCTTCATTTCGTTTTAACGTATTATAATCACTTTGTAATGGGATAATTTGATTTTTTAATGTTTGATATCGTTCCACTCCGTCTTCTGGGAAATTAATGTCTTTTTCGCACATAGTTAATTTCTCTACCGTGGATTGATATTCATGTAAAAAAGGAATTAAATGAAGTAATTTTTTACTTTCTTCCACTTCAGCTTGTGCGGTCAGAACTTCGGACCGTCTTTTTTCAATAACAGCTTCCAATTTTTCCTTTAATTCTTTTTTATCCCGATACGTCGCTTCATTTTGTTTAAAACGTAGAAGTTCGTCATGCTTTTCCTGAACCACTTTTATCTGTTTGTTAATCTCAGGTATTCGACCAGTCCGTTTATACAATGAGGCTAATTTCTTTTCTAGCTTTTTTTCTACTTGATAAATTGCCGTTGCTCCCGTTAACCCAACACTAAATAATACATCACTTAATTGTTCTTGTTTCATTCGACGAATCTCAATCAAATCATTTACTGAAAAAGCGTAAATAGACGTATAAATCTCTCGTGTTAATCCATGTAACTGTTCAAAAAGCCAGTCTTCCCCTTCTACTTTTGCATTAGGTAATAAACATTTTACATGATCATCGGTTCGTTCAATCGTAAATATGCCGATAGAGACATCAACAATCGTTAACGTCCCGCCCATTCTATTGCTGTTTTTTGGCTGATAAAAATTTCTCTTTCTTGGTGGTAAACCAAATAACATGTATAATATAAAATTTTGTAAAGTCGATTTTCCTGCTTCATTTTCTCCATACAAACATGTTAACAATCCATCTGAAAAGTCAAATGTCTTATCGACCCATTTGCCAAACCCGTATATTTCAGCTCGCAAAAACTTCAACCTAGTCACCTTCTTCCACATGTAGCAGTTCATGAATTAGCAGCTGTTTAGCTGAATTTTTAATGTCAATTTCTGATATTTCCTCTAAATACTTTCTCGCTTTGGGATGATTGTATAAATCTTTTACTGTTTCAGGAACAGAAAGTTTTTCCATAGCTCTCTTCGTTTCACCGATAAAAAAATCATCCTCTTTAAATTGAGGCAACTCATCAATTTGAATTTTATATGTATAAATATAACTCCATCGTTTCTCTTCTAACAATGATTCATTAACTACATCGATTAATTCTGTTAACATTTGATTAGTTTCAAAGCGTAAAATATCCTCATGCTTACTACGAATAGTTAGATGAATCAACCTCTCATCAGTATGCTGTTGAACTATGTTTTTTATCTTTTCTTCTATTTCCAGCATTGTTTTACATGTTGAAACATCCATTTGTATGTCATCAAAAATTATTGATTGTAAAGGAACGAATTCAAGCTCCGGTTCAGTATGGGATAGCTTGACATAATAACACCCTTTTTCCCCCGATTCATTTCGATGTCGACCTTGAATATTTCCAGGATAAATTATCGGCGGTGAACTTAATAGTTGTTGCCTTTTATGGATATGTCCCAACGCCCAATAATCGAAAGGTTCTTCTTTTAAATCTTGAAGAGTAAAAGGTGCATATGGATCATGGTCTTTATTTCCATTAATGGTGCCATGCAGCATCGCAATATGAAATGGAATCGCTCTATTTTGGATTTTATAAAAAATCGATTTATTTTTCTTAAGGGACCGGTTTTCATAACTAAAACCGTAAATTGAGGCTACAGGTTCATTATTCTTTTTGAAATTGAACGTGGTTATATTTTCATTAGGAAAGATATAAACATTATCCGGATAAACAATTGGATGAATATTACCGTTTATATAGTCATGATTACCAAATGAAAGGTACACATTAATATGATGAAATTTTAATTTTTCAAATGCTTTTCTTAAACGAACTTGTGCTTTTAAACTTTGATTTTCATTGTCAAATAAATCGCCAACTAATAGGACGAAGTCGACTTGCTTATTAATTGCAGTTGTTACAAGGTTATCTAATGCAGCAAATGTACTTTCCCGAACGTGATGAAAAATTGAGTCAGGGATATGTGTTAATCCTTTAAAAGGGCTGTCCAAATGTAAGTCAGCTGCATGTATAAATGAAATAGAATTCTTCATTCGCATCACCGTTTTTTATCTCTATTTTATTTTATCTAATTAACATTTATCATATCACGAACCTAGGATGGGATCAAGTGTTTCCTTTTGTGAAAATAGAAAAGCCACCCCCCCTATGGATGACCTTTCATAAATTGCTGTTAGGTATTTATTTTAAGACTCTTCCTCACGATACATCTTTGAAAAGAAGGTAATCATAACATTCAAAAATATAGGAAGGAGGCTCCATAAAAAAAATCGATAATCGTTTGTAATTAATGAAATAATAATGAAAATAAAAAGTGTCACCACTGAAATATAAACCGAACGCCTTTGATGGTGATTCAATTTTGTTCCTCCTTTATTTTTCTTTTTTCGTTAACATAAATGCCTTTTTAAAGTCTTTCAATGTTCTGGATGGTCCGTACATCAAAACACCGCCACGATATATTCTAGCGCCTAATATAGCAAGGAGTATAATGGTTCCTACTAAAATTCCGACAGAAAGAATGACCTCCCAGATAGGTACATCTAACATACCAATACGTAAGAACATAATCATTGGCGTGAAGAACGGTATGAAGGAAGTAATCGTTATAAATTTAGCTTCTGGCATACCTGAACCAACCATAGCGATAATAAATGCGATAACGATAAGCATCACCATCGGCATTAGCAGTTGTTGTACATCTTCTACTCTACTGACAAGTGAACCAAGCATTGCTGCAATAGTCGCATAAAGGAAATAACCAAGGATGAAAAATAAAATTGCGTATAAATAAATACTTATCGATCCTTGGGAAAATCCGAAAACTTCAAAGAATTCTCCAGAAAGTGTATTAATTTTTGAAGACATTAGACTATATCCTACAACAAAAAATAAAATAATTTGTGTAAGACCAAGCAAAGCTATCCCAATAATTTTAGCAAACATATGTGTAACAGGAGAGGCACTGGAAATCAATATTTCCATCACACGCGAAGATTTCTCAGTTGCCACATCCATTGCAATCATTTGTCCGTAGATAATTACAGCCATATATAAGACAAACAACATAACATAAACGATTCCTCGCGCTTGATTTAATTCTTCTTCTGTTTTTGTATCTTCATCAAGTGCAATTTTTTCAAAAGCTACTTGTTCGTATATAGATTCTATGGTTGCTTCGTCGAATCCGGCTTGTTCTGCTGCAATTGTCGTTTTGATTTGTTGAAGTTGTTGCTCTAATGTTGCCTCTATAAAAGAAAATGATGCATTGTTTTCATAATATGTTGCTATCGGTAAATTGTTTTCGTCCAATTCCAGTACTAACAATGCATCAAATTCGCCCTCTTGTACCGCTGTTTTTCCTTTTTCAACTGACTTTTCATATAAAATAAGTTCAATATCTTCATCTACATGAGAAACACCGCTTTCTAAAGGAGTAAACAATTGACCTGGCTCATCGATCACAAGGACTTTCTCTGTATCATCTTCACCAGTAAATATTTGAATGATCGACTGAAGATTAGCCACACCAACTAAGAATAAAAGAATAATTAAAGTAGAGATAATAAAAGCTTTTGATTTTAATCGAGAAAAATATGTATGACTTAAAACAATCCAAAAATTATTCATAGTTCTCACCTACTTTTTCAATAAAAATATCATTTAAAGAAGGTTCCTCAAGTTCAAATTTCCGAATAAATCCGTTCCCCGCAAGTTTTGACAAAATTTCTTGTGATACTTGTTCGTCACTGATCTGGAGTTCACAGCCATCATTTCGTCGTTTGAAAGAAAGCACGCCGTTTACATCCTGTAAAAAATCAATTGACTCGTCTGACACTATTCGGACATTTTTCTTACCAAATGACCGTTTAATTTCTTTTATATTTCCTTCTACAACAGCTGTTCCGTCTCTTAAAATACAAATGTTTTCACATAATTCCTCGACATGAGACATTTGATGAGATGAAAATACAACGGACGTTCCGGATTCCTTAATGTCTATAACCGCTTCTTTCAACATTTCAACATTTATCGGATCAAGCCCCGAAAATGGTTCATCTAAAATAAGTAGTTTTGGACGATGAATTACTGCAGAAATAAATTGAATTTTTTGCTGATTTCCTTTTGATAATTCTTCTACTTTTTTATCAATATAATTAGGGATTTGAAAACGATCTAACCATTTTTTTAATTCTGTTAACGCACTTTGCTTCGTCATTCCACGCAATTTTCCTAAATAAATGAGCTGTTCCTTCACTTTTAATTTTGGATAAAGACCACGTTCTTCTGGTAAATAACCGATCAAATGACTTTTATGATAATTTATACTTTCCCCGTTCCATGTAATCTCTCCAGCGGTTTGGTCAAGCAATCCTAAAATCATTCGAAATGTAGTCGTTTTACCCGCGCCATTTCCGCCTAAAAACCCAAATAGTTCTGAATCAGGAATTTCTAAATTCAATTTATTTACTGCTACATGCTCGCCGAATTTCTTTGTAACATTTGATAATAATAAAGACAAATAAAGCCCTCCCTTTAATTTTCTTTTTGTTGCTTACTATGCCTGATGAGTAGATACCCAACTACGCTAAATGGTATGGTATTTAATAAATATAGCCAATTCTCCGTAAGTAAAGTTAAAATTAAAAAGACAACAGCAGATGTAATAATAACTATTATTCCAACTAAAAAATAAGACACCTTAATTTCTGTTCCACTATACATAATTGCAGATAAGACAGCACCGATTATTCCCCAACTTGCCATTTGCACCAATATTAACATCGATAAAACAACTACTACACTAAGAGTAAAACCAAATGCGTAAAGTGTAAATAATAAATATAAGGTGACAATCGTTACATACCATGAGTATGACCGAGCTTTTTGCCAAATATGTTCATGTGTTTCATCTAAACTTCTTTGTTTTTCGGCCTTTTTTCTTCCAAAATACCAGCTAGCTAACCCACACAAAAGTCCACCATAAAGACCTATTAACCCTCCAATTTGTATTTCCATTATTTATCTCTCCCTCCTTCAAAAAGGAATACTTCTTCAATCGTACGGTTAAATTGTTGAGCAATTTTAAATGCCAATTCAAGCGATGGATTATATTTTCCTGATTCAATCGCAACGATCGATTGTCTAGAGACTCCTACTTTTTTTGATAATTGTTCTTGTGTCAATTGTTTCTCCGCTCGTAATTCTTTAATACAATTTTTCATAATTTCCCTCACTAATATGTCAAGGTAACTTTACATTCATATTGTAATTGCTTACGGACTTCATGTCAAGGTAACTTTACACCTATCTTTTTATATAAAAATATGTAATAATAATGAATAGATATTCATTCGGAGGGATTCATAATGAAAAATTATGTACTAACTGTATTTTCAAAAACTGGAGAAAAATTATTAGATGAAGCATTTCCAGCAAAAAATGACGATGAAGCAAAAGTCATTGGGCAAAAAAAATTAGCAGAAGAAGGCTATAGTGAGTATACACATCGATGTGTGACAGAAGATGCACGCCTAGTTTTATTTCACCGATAAACGTAAAAAAGAACTATAACCTGATGGTTTAGCTCTTTTTTCGTAAGATATGGAAGTTTTAAATTGAAAGAGGACGAACACATACGATTAACAATTTGTTGAATCATAGGTGTTTTCCATCCTCTTCCGATTATTTAGTTATTGAAATCCGCCACCCATTTGTTGCTGTGCTTGGTGAACAAGACGCTTTGTGATCTCTCCACCTACTGAACCATTAGCACGAGAAGTAGTATCAGCACCTAATTGTACACCAAACTCTGAAGCAATCTCTGTCTTCATTTGGTTTAAAGCTTGCTCAGCTCCAGGCACTAATAATTGGTTAGAGTTATTTCTGCTTGTATCAGCCATTTCTGTCACCTCCTTACTACGTATTGTGGACAGTTTTCAAATTTCTACTATGCTTATTTCTTGGTAATCGAGGTAATAAATTTCCAATGATATTCCAATGATGTTGCAAAATCATTGGAAAGTTTTGTGTTTCCGTGGTTAATTCGCAAAATAGCTGGA
Source organism: Pseudogracilibacillus sp. SO30301A (assembly GCF_037072025.1). NCBI lineage: Bacteria > Bacillati > Bacillota > Bacilli > Caryophanales > Bacillaceae > Pseudogracilibacillus > Pseudogracilibacillus sp. SO30301A. The sequence goes on from NZ_JAXHDD010000058.1 coordinate 12,673, forward strand.
GAAATCAGTCTCTCGTGGTTATTTCGTATTTCCGGTGGTTAAATTGAAATCTTCGTGGTTATTTTGTGCTTCTTCGTGGTTAATTCACAAAGTAGCTGGAGAAATCAGTCTCCCGTCGTTATTTCGTATTTCCGGTGGTTAAATTGAAATCCGCGTGGTTATTTTGTGCTTCTTCGTGGTTAATTCACAAAGTAGCTGGAGAAACCAGTCTCTCGTGATTATTTCGCTTTTTCTGTGGTTAAATTGAAATCTTCGTGGTTATTTTGTGCTTCTTCGTGGTTAATTCGCAAAGTAGCTGGAAAAACCAGTCTCTCGTGGTTATTTCGCTTTTTCTGTGGTTAAATTGAAATCCGCGTGGTTATTTTGTGCTTCTTCTTCGTAGTTAATTCGCAATTTGGCTGGATAAATTTCAGAACCTGATTCTTCTATAAAACAGAAACAGCCTATTACAAAATTGTAATAGGCTGTAAATTAATTAAAGTGTATGTGTCATATCTTCTGGAACTACGTATTTATCAAATTCTTCTTCCGTTAGCAGTTCTAATGCTAATGCAGCTTCTTTTAGAGTTGTATTTTCTTCATATGCTTTTTTAGCAATTTTAGCAGCATTTTCATATCCAATATGTGGATTTAATGCAGTTACAAGCATAAGTGAATCATTTAAAAATGTTTCAATTTTTTCATGATTTGGTTCAATACCTCTTACACAACGCTCTTCAAATGATAACATACTGTCTGCAAGTAATTGAGCAGATTGAATAAAATTATACGCGATAACTGGCTTGAACACGTTAAGCTCAAAATTTCCTTGACTTGCCGCAAATGCAATCGTTGCATCATTTCCAACAACCTGTGTGACAACCATCGTTATTGCTTCACTCTGTGTTGGGTTTACTTTCCCAGGCATAATGGAACTTCCCGGCTCGTTTGCAGGGATAATAATTTCCCCTAGTCCTGAACGTGGTCCACTTGCCAACCAACGTACGTCATTGGCAATTTTCATTAAGTCTGCAGCTAGTGCTTTTAGGGCACCATGAGCATAAACTGCTTCGTCATAACTTGTTAATGAATGGAATTTAACTGGCTCAGATCTAAAATTTTTACCAGTAATTGCGCTGATTTCCTGACATACCCGCTCAGAAAACTCAGGATGTGCGTTTAATCCTGTTCCTACAGCTGTACCACCTATTGCAAGATCTTTTAAATGTTGGGCACTTTCAGTAATCATTTTTTCTGTTTTTTCAAGCATGCGATGCCATCCGCTCATCTCTTGACCTAATGTAATTGGCGTTGCATCTTGTAAATGTGTACGACCGATTTTTACAATATCCATAAATTCTTCTGACTTTTTGTGAATGGACTCTTTTAATACTTTTAAGGACGGAAGAACTGTATCTTCTAATTTTAGAACTGCTGCAATATGTAGGGCAGTTGGATATGTATCATTGGAACTTTGTGATTTATTTACATCATCATTTGGATGAAGTACTAATTCACTTCCTTGTTCTTTCAACCATTTATTACCTACATGAGCAATAACTTCGTTCACGTTCATATTTGATTGAGTTCCGCTTCCTGTTTGCCATACGACTAACGGGAAATGATCATTTAATTTTCCTTCTATGATCTCTTCAGCTGCATAAGCGATAGCTTCAGCTTTTTTCTCTTCTAATAAACCTAAATCACTGTTTGCTTTTGCAGCACCTTTTTTCGTGATGGCAAATGCTTTAATTATTTCATTCGGCATCGTTTCATGCCCAATTGGGAAATTTTGTTTACTACGCTGTGTTTGTGCGCCCCAGAATTTATCAACAGGAACTTTCACTTCACCTAATGTGTCTTTTTCGATGCGATACTCCATTTCCTTTTTCCTCCTATGAACCAGTGATAGACTTTCTTCTTTATTGTAACAAATATTTGTTGATTAATATACAATTGTAGTATGACATACTTTTTTATAACGTTATACTGTATCGTTTTCTGCTTGAATGTAAGTCGAACAGAAAAAAGACTACTCCAAAAAAGAATAGTCTTTTTAAATATAATAGTATTATTCCCAAATAAAGCTTTTATATGACTCACTTAGCTTGTTAAATTCCTCTTTTTCCTCATTGTCTAATGCTTCATTTAATTGCTTTTGCAACTGTTTTTTATTCCACGTATAGCAAAGTTGATCAAGAATTAATCTCGCTGTTAACTTCATTTCATATGGAATTTCTTTTTTAGCTAGCAGCACCTTACCATCGTACCGAAAGAACTTATAGTTCACTTTCTCTTTTTTCATGGAACATGCCCCCTAGGCTTATCTTTTTTATATTATCCTAAATTATCTTAATAATTGCAACAGTTAGGATTAATTAAAAGATTAACTCGATCCTTTATCTTTTTCAGGATCGATGTTCCGAAACGCTAAGAAGCCTGCCCCTAAAGCAAAAATAGTCAATAGAGCAACCATCCAAAAAATATTTTTCTTCATTAAGATTGCAATCGCTGGTGGCCCTGCAGCAACGCCGATAAAACGCATCGAACTATAGATAGATGTCACTGCTCCACGAACTGTTTTATCTAAGCTTTCAGTAATTAAAGAGTCCATACAGGGAAGTGCCATGCCAATCCCCGTTCCACAAATTAGAAAAATAATGATCAAATAGATAAAGTGATCCGCAAAAGATATTACAGCAACAGAACAACCTGCTAAAACAATACCAATAAATGTGATCCACTTCATTAACTTTAAACGACCCTCGATCTTTCTTCCCGCAACATAGGAAGCGATCGATAATGCAAGAAGTGGTATAGCAAGTAGTAATCCTTTTTTAATCCCGTCAAAGCCAAATTTATCTTCCAATATACTTGATAGGTAAAATAAAAATCCAAACAAGATAAACATTAAAATAGCGCCGATAATAAATATTGCGATTAACCATCGTTTATGTTCGTGGAATACTTCCTTAATTAATCCCAAATATTTTTTAAAAGGCATCGGTTCTTCATCTTTAGCTTCTTTTTCTTTAATTAAAAAAATAATCATTAAAACGGAGACGGTACAAAATACGGGGATAGAAAAAAACGGCAAAAACCAGACGATTGCCGTAAGTGCTGAACCTAAAATAGGACTTAGCACTTTACCAATTGTGTTAGATGTTTCGATAATACCAAGGGTTGTACTTGCTTCATCATCCCTTCTAAACATATCACCAACGAGCGGCAAAACGATAGGCATTGCCCCCGAAGCACCAATACCTTGTAATATCCGTCCGATCAAAATAACAGAAAAAGCATTATCCATCTTCCAAGAAGCAAGCCCTGCTATTAATCCACCTGCTCCTGTTAAGATAAGTGCAGGTACCATTACTTTTTTTCGACCAAATCGATCTGATAAATATCCAGCAATTGGAATACATAAAATAGCGACAATGGAGTAAACAGTAATAATATAACTAGACTGTAGCTTTGATATATCTAATTTTTCCTCCATTACAGGCAAGATCGGAATTAACATGGAGTTACCCAAAGTCATAATGAGCGGAACGGAGGCAAGTGAAATAATTGCCCAACGTTTTTCAATAGATTGTTGATTGGACACTAAGCCTCATCCTTTTGCACAATAAGTACAATTATTATGCACTTGAAAGGATAAGTTATTCGCAAATTATTTGACATAGCTGCGAGTGAAGTTATGAGTTTTCATGGAAGAGCATTTTTCATTTTATTTATGAAAGTTAGACTCTTAATGAGCCACGGAAACCTCTGGAAGCATAGTAGGATTCAGCTCCATTATGATAAGTCCTTTAAGGGCAGGGCTTTCTCGTCCGGAAAATTTGTCAAAATCAGGATTGATGGTTAACATTTTACATCGTCAACAAAAACACTGTTACAATCGCTCCAATTACAACTAAAACAATATTTAATCCGAAATAGGCAAGTAAAATTGCGACAATCCCACCAATTATTCCAATGTGGGGCTCTCCCTCAATGACAGATAGAATTCCTGGAAAAATTAAAGCACCGAGAGCTGCATATGGAATTGCTTGCAACCATCGATTCACCCAATCACGAAATAAAAATTTATCGACGACAAATGCTGGAATTACTCTAGGAATCATCGTCACAAGGGACATACCAATTATGATAAGTAAGATCATTACCTTTTCTCCTTTAGTAAGTAAACACCTGTTAAACCACCCAATAATGTACCAAACACAATTGCCCAACCACTACTGACAAATTGACTTGCAATTACATTGATAAACATAGCAATAATTGCGATCAAACCGAAGCGCAATTCTTTTTTTACTGATGGAACTAGCAAACCGATAAACATTGCATATAGGGCAATTCCCATACTTTGACTTAGTTGCTCCGGGATCACTTCTCCTAACATTCCACCAAGAAAAGAGCCAATAACCCAAGATAAATAGGCTAATAAATAAATAGCTGCATAGAAAAATACCGATTTCTCTTCTTTTGCCACTTCTTTATGAAGAGCAGAAACGGCAAATGTTTCATCTGTTAAGCTTAGAGCTAAACCTACTCTTCCTTTTAAAGAAACATGATCTCGAATTTCATTCATAAACGATAAACTCATGACAAAATGACGAAAGTTTAATACAAAGGTTGCGACGATTATTTCTACAGCAGTTGCACTTGCCGCAATCATATTTGCTCCCATAAATTGACTTGCACCAGCATAAACGAGGGCACTCATCATCGTTAATTCAAAAATGGACATTCCGGATTGTGCGGCTAGCACCCCATACGTTAAAGCAACAGGAATATATCCTAATAAAATGGGAAAACCAACTTGTAGTCCTTTTTGAAACATATAAAAAGATTGATTTCTTTTCGGTTGTGAAGCCTGCTCCAACGATGTACCCTCCTTACTAGTTCAATATTATTATTCATCTTGTTCTGTCAAAATTAATGGCCCATTTTTAGTAATAGCCAGTGTATGTTCATATTGCACAGAGCGCCCTTTATCAACGGTTCGAGCTGTCCAATTGTTTTTATCCATTTTGCTTTTCCAAGTTCCTTCATTAATCATTGGCTCAATTGTTATCACCATACCCTCTTTTAAGCGAACACCTTTATTTGGCTGTCCAAAATGTGGTATATGCGGTGGTTCATGAATTGTCGGTCCAATACCGTGGCCAGTAAACTCTCGGACGACAGAAAAACCTTCTCCTTCTGCATACGTTTGAATGACGTGACCAATATCACCAATTCGATTACCTACTTGGGCTTGTTCAATTCCTAGATAAAGAGCCTTTTTGGTTACTTCCATTAATCGCTTTCCCTTTTCGTCAACTTCACCAACTGCATAAGACCAAGCTGAATCTGCTAAACCTCCATTTAGATTTACAACCATATCTATCGTTACAATGTCTCCGTTTATTAATGGTTCTTTTCGCGGAAACCCGTGGCATATTTCATCATTTATTGAAGCACATGTAGCATATGGATACCCTTGAAATCCTTTTTGTTCCGGTGTAGCTCCGTGCTTTTTTAAAAATTCTTCTACAAATTCATCGATCTCCATCGTTGTAATCCCAGGTTTAATCATTTTTGCAATTTCTTTATGTGTAGCTACTAACAGCTTTCCTGCTTCTTGCATTTGGCTAATTTCACGCTTGCTTTTTCGTGTAATCAACTAAGATACTCCCTTTCAACAGTAATTATCCATTTAAAGTGTACCATAAAAAGACCGGTATTTTGAATAAGAACAATCGTCAAGCGATGAACATAAAAAAAGAGAGTTTCACACCCTCTTTTTTTGAGCAGATAGGAAAGTATAAAACTTTCCTACTGCATAAGTTCAACTAAGGCACTCGCCATTAAAGGCTTGGCGAATGCCAAGTTTCCTAATGTTCGTTTAGCAATAACCGTTGTCGCCATATCCTCTGTCAGAGAATACTGCTCCAATGATGATCAACAGAATAAACAATACGACAATCAAAGCAAAGCCACTTCCGAAACATCCTCCGTAACCATTATCGCTCATGTTAACCCCTCCCCATTTTTTGACAATCCATTAATTCGCGATGGATACCCATTCGCTTATGATACATTTTATGTAATAGTAGGCTACATGTAAGGGCGATTAACTAGTTCCGAAAAAAGAGTTATTTTAGAGGTTGTTCAAATAGTCCGGTAAAAATGACACTGCGAATTTCGCACGAATGCTTGTTTCTCCGCTACTCATGTATCTAAATGCATACATTCCGCTGACGGGAGCTGCGCCGCCTCGAACTTCTTGATCCTTTTTATCCTCCTTTTTGAACACGCACTTTTTGCTAGAAATATTCAGAAACATTATATATTTTTCCATTTTGTATATTTACTTCATCCGTTAATATATTTACTAATACTCCGGCAACTGCTTCCGTGTCAGACAATAAATTTTGGTTTTTATAATCTTTAAAAGTATCAACATCAATGAACTGATCATAACTACTAGAGCGAATTTCTGCTTGCATTTCCGTATCCATTACACCAGGGCTAAAGGCGAATATTTTATTTCCGGTTTTTAATTCCTCTTGTTCTAATGCAACAGCTTTTGTAAACATATTTAAACTTGCTTTCGAACTGCAATAAGCACTCCAACCAAAAATTGGTCGAGTCGCTGCACCGCTCGTTATATTCACTCCAACAAATGAAATATTTTCATTACAAAAATTTAAGAAAGAATTTAATAATACCATTGGTGTTACGATATTTACTTGAAAATGATATGCCAACTCTTTTGCATCAGTTTTAGTAGCTTGATTGATAGGAGACAAAACCGCTGCATTATTTACAAGATATATTTGAGATAGCTTATGTTCCGTTAATTTTCCTTTTATCTCTGCAATCATCCGATTTGTTTGCTCAGCATTCCCTAAGTCACAGTTGAAATGGGTAAAAGTAACGTCATTTACTTCTGCTAATTGCTGTAACTGATTAGTTGAAGTGCGGGATACTCCGTATACATGAATTCCCGATTCAAGTAAAAATTCAGCTGTAGATTTCCCAAGTCCTTTAGATACTCCTGTTACAATTGCAATTTTCAATATAATCCCTCACTTTTAATATGGATCAAGGATAAAAGATTCCTTTATAAAACGAACTATTACTGAATCAAGTAGACAGGTAGGGAAGAATGACTGATCTCTAAGATGTTTAGTCGCTTGCCGTTGAGTCATTCTCCAACATGCTGAGTCGCTTGCCAAGACGTTGAGTCGATTTATAACCTATAGAATAGAATCTTATATCACCTTTTTTGGAGATGAAGCATTAAAAATTCTTTTAATTCTAACATCATTCAACTCCGATAGAAACATATTGTGTTTCTAAAAATGCATCCATTCCTTCATGACCGCCTTCTCGCCCGATGCCACTTTCTTTCATCCCACCAAATGGGGCTTGCGCTGCGGACGGCATTCCATCATTCCAGCCAACGATTCCAAAATCCAGCTTCTCGATTAATTTAGTTCCACGTGCGACACTTTCTGTAAAGACATAGGCTGCCAAGCCATATTCTGTACTGTTTGCGAGGTCAGCCGCTTCTTCATCTGTTTCAACTTTTTGAATTGGTGCAACTGGACCAAACGTTTCTTCTTGCATAATGATCATGGATGGGTCAATATCTCGGAGTACTGTCGGCTCATAAAAAGTTCCAGTACCTGGAATACGGTTTCCACCTGTCACCAATGATGCTCCTTTTTCGACAGCATCTTTCACATGGCTGGCGACTTTTTCTAAGCCTTCTTCATTGATCAGCGGTCCAATATCTACTCCATCCATTCCGTCTCCCACTTTTAATTGTTTTACTTTTGCTGCAAATTTTTCTACAAATTGGTCATAAATTCCTTCCTGTACATAAATACGATTTGCACAGACACAAGTTTGCCCACCGTTTCTAAATTTTGATGCTAATACTCCTTCTACCGCTTTATCAATATTAGCGTCATCCAATACTATAAACGGTGCGTGCCCACCAAGCTCTAATGATAAACGTTTCACTTGCTTAGCACTTTGCTCAATTAATAATTTACCAACTTCCGTCGATCCGGTAAACGTAATTTTTTTCACCTTTTCATTTTCCATCATGGCACCAACTATTTTTGAGGAAGAGCCAGTTACGAGATTAATAACCCCACTTGGAAACCCGGACTTTTTTACTAGTTCCATAAATTTGATAGCTGTGATTGGACTTTCTTTCGATGGCTTTATAATAACTGTACAACCAGCAGCAAGAGCAGGAGCAATTTTTCTAGTAATCATTGCGAGTGGAAAATTCCAGGGAGTAATTGCCGCAACTACGCCTACAGGTTTTCTCCAAACTTGAAGCCGTTTATTTGGAACATGTGACGGAATTGTTTCCCCATACACTCGTTTCGCTTCTTCAGCATACCACTCTACAAAAGATGCACTATAAACTACTTCTCCTGTTGATTCCTTTAGTGGCTTTCCCATTTCTAGTGTCATAATTTTTGCTAACTTATCTTGATTTTCTAAAATTAAATCATGTAACTTTTTTAAATATGTTGCACGTTCATAAGCGGTTGTTTGTGACCATTTTTTAAAAGCCTGGTTCGCTGCCTCAACCGCTTGGTTTGCTTCTTCTTTGCCGCCATTTGGAATCGTTCCAACTACTTCATTTGTAGCTGGATTATATACATCCATTTGTTCCAAATCCAATCCTACTTGTTTCCCATTAATAACCATTGCGTAATTCAAGACAAACCCCTCTTTTCTATAAATTTTTTATGTTTGCTGTTGAACTTCTCATGATTGTTACCGATTATTTCCCACTTCATCCCAATAATAAACAAGTGTTTCCATTCCTTTATCAAAACTGTCGAGCGGGAAACTTTCATTTGGAGAATGAAGCCGATCCTCAGGAGTTCCAAAGCCAAGTAAAATGATTGGTATATGGTAAATGTCGTCTAACCATTCTACTACTGGAATAGAACCACCCATTCTGACAAATACCGTTTCTTTATTGAATGCTTTTTCATAACAAAGAGCAGCCTTTTGGATTAACGGATGATTTGGTTCTACCTTGTATGCTTTTGACGATAATTTTTCTAGCTTTACTTCTACCTCTACCCCAGATGGAGTGACTTTTTCAACATGATTTTTTAAAAGTTGTTGAATGTGATCCGGATCCTGTCCAGGTACAAGACGACACGTTATTTTTGCAGTTGCTGATGATGGAATAATTGTTTTTGTTCCTTCCCCTTGATATCCACCATAAATACCGTTTACTTCTAACGTTGGCCTTGCCATTGTATGCTCTTTTTCATTGTAGCCTTTTTCTGAGACAGTTTCTTTAACTCCAGTCAATGCCTTATAATCTTCCCCTTGTATTTTCGCTATTAAATCACGTTCTTCTGCAGATAGAGGTTCAACATTATCATAAAATCCGTCAATCGTTATGACCTCATCATTATCTTTCATGGAGGCTAAAATATGGGATAGTGCCATAATCGGGTTACGAACAGCTCCTCCATACATACCAGAATGAAGATCTTGATCTGGTCCTTTTACAGTAATTTCAATCCCCGTAAATCCCTTTAATCCATAAAGAATAGTTGGTTGGTTTTTAGCAACCATGCCGGAATCTGAAATAACAACAAAATCTGCGGCAAATTTCTCTTTATTATTCAGCAAGACTTCATATAAATTTTCACTGCCGATCTCTTCTTCACCTTCAATGCAAACTTTTACGTTAATTGGCAATTCACCTTTTGTTTTCATATATGCTTCAAAAACTGCCAAATTCATAAACACTTGCCCTTTATCATCACTGGAACCACGCGCATAAATTCGTTCATTTCTAATTTCAGCTTTAAACGGATCACTATCCCATTCCTCAATCGGATCAACCGGCTGCACATCATAATGACCGTAAAAAAGAACTGTCGGCGCATTTTCTCCTGCACCATTATATTCTCCGTAAACAAGCGGATGTCCTGCAGTATCTATTTGTTCAACATTGTTAAACCCTATTTCCGTTAAATAATCGGCCGTAAATTTAGCGGCATTTTTGACCTCTTTTTTATATGTACTATCAGTACTTACACTTGGTATTGCCAAATAATCATGTAATCGTTTTAATAAATTTTCTCTATTAGTTTGTAAATAACCCACAACTTGTTTTACCATATGATCATCCCTTTCCATGATATACTTATACTTTAACGTAACTACCAAAAAAAGGCTAAAAATAATTACTAATTTAATTAATTCGCTTTACTGTATTCGAGATGACTAATGGCTCGCGTAAAAAAATTCGAGTTTAAGATTACGTGAAGGCTTGAGTATCAACCTTAAACAAAAGAAACGAGCATAGAAAAAATCCGCTCGTTTCAAAAAAGTTTATCGTTTGTTTTGTGGGAAGATACGTTCAATCGTATTTCCAATTTGATCAAAGAAACCTCTTACAGGTTCACCATTATTCATATCATTCACATAGTTATTTGCTAAGTTAAAGAAGTCTGGACTTGTAGAAACATACACGTTATCAATGTTGTTATCCACATCTTGTACAATATCAGCAATTTTGTTCTTTACATCGTCTGTTACTTCATCGGATTCAACATCACGCTTTTTATCTACTTCATCAGATGGTGTATCTTTTCTGTTTGCAATATGGTTGTCTTGTTTACGTTGGTTCGAATCACCTTCATTTACAGTGCGGTTTGTAACGTTACGATCGTTTACATTTCGAACATTCATACCAGCAGAACTATTTTGACGATCATTATACGTTAGATTATCTTTCGGTGTTTCGTTATTTTTATCTAAAACAGCTGCAACATATGCATTATTTCCTGTCGTTAACACATACGCTTGATCAATTTCAGCTACTTCATCGACAATTCGGTTTGCCGCTTCTTCAGATACCTCATATCTATCTTGGCGGTTATTCGTTGCTCTGTTGTTACTTAGGCGATTACGATCATCTAAATTTCTATCGGAAACATTTTGTGTCCAATTCGTATTATTATCATGAGTTGTCCGTGTTCGTTCAAACCCATCCCCCATCCCTTCCTGATTATTATTTGTCGTACCACCTTGACAACCAATTAAGACTAAAACAGTAGCTATAATGACGGAAAAAAGTTTAAATTTCATTGAATGGTTTTCCTCCTTTTTGTTTTGATTTTAGTATGTTTCGGTAAGGAGGTTTTATTCTATAAACCTTATATTGGTAAAGGCACCACTTAGTTTTTCGAAAATTAGATAATAATCAGGTCATACTAAAAACACCATCGCCATTTTAGAAGGAGGCAAATAATATGTTACCTGACTATGAATATGCATTAAATTATGTATTGTGGGGCAGATGGGATGATTTATTTACACTAATGATTCGAACCCGTGATGATATGCTTGGAAAAAAAATTCAGTTGTTTCTCCATGCTTACTATTATTCCTCCAAAGAAACAGAAATAATCGACACACACGATGATTTGTTATTTTACATTGATCACGCAATTGAGAGTAGTCCAGCACAAAATTTTACAATGCGCGTGTAAGGGGAATTCATTCCATTATTAGAAAACTTGGCTTTTCGCCAAGTCTTGGCGAGAACTAAAGTTGCACTTATGCAGTAAGAAAGTTTTATACTTTCTTATCTGCCTAAAAAAAAGCTTCACAAAACCCCGATTTTGTTTTACGGGTTTGTGAAGCTACCTTTACCATAAATGAGTCCTTACGCTCATTATCCGCATCAATTTAACCACAATTAATACAATACGTATTTTTCATACGGATATAACATTGCCTGTTTAAATGGACTATAATAAGCTGTAAATTCATCACTCCTATCCTTATCCCCTAAAAAAGAGAATAAATAATTTTTGGAAAGATGAACATCGACCTCTCTGAGATTCCAATGGCTATGACGGATTGGAATTTTTACAATTCGATTTCGGTATATATTCCAAATACAGTATCTTTCAGTTAAAAATGCAGCAAGATCATTCTTCACTACGTTTTCCTGCGGTTCATAATGAACGGAGAAAACAGAAGCATTTTCTGTCATACTTGATACACTGATCTTTTTGTCGTTTTTATAAAACGTATTTACGACATGATAAAAAGGTAAACCAAAAAGTGTATTTGCTCCAAGTGCAGCAAGTAAATCATTCACACGAAGTGCAAAAAAGTAGACTCCTCGTTCAAGCCTTGCTGGGTCATATACATACGTCCGAACGTTTATTTGGATTACGGATTTGTAAGAAGTCCATGCAGGTAGTCCTCGAATTAAACTATTTTTTACGTTAAAAACCACGATACTTATCCAAGCGTTACCGTCATATGTATCTATAATAAAAGATGCTGGCACGAATTGACGAATAATTTTTTCCTCCATCGGCCAATGTAGAAATAAAACATCTGACCAAGCTTGTTGTCCAATCCAAGGATATTTTCTTTTTGTGATTAACATATAAACCTCCACCTCGACTCGCTCCGCTCTTCGAGTCAAATAGTAATGAAAACGAATGCGGATTTTCGTTGAGTTAGGAGGGGCATACTACAAAGCACGCTGAGGTGAGTTGTAGGAAACCTCGTTTGTTTGAACCAGCATATAAACCAGTGTAAGGTCGGGGCTTTCCAGCACAAATGAATGGAACTTAGAGTCCGCACACTAATCATTGTTTTAACAAATCTAGTTAAATGCC
>NZ_JAXHDD010000059.1:0-25283 GCF_037072025.1 Pseudogracilibacillus sp. SO30301A
ATTCAACTAATTCATAATTTAACCAGAAACGAAATTTTTAATCAAAAACAATAAAAAAGGGTACGTACTCCTTCAAAGTACGCACCACTATTTCCGAGTTTAACTCGTCCTAATTCCCCATTCTTCTAAAATTGCTATTAATTGCTTGTATGACTCTTCCTTCGACCCGTTATTATTAATGACTGCATCTGCTTTTTCGGCTTTTTCTTTTACAGGTATCTGGCTATTAATTCTACTTTTCGCTTCTTCTTCAGTACTTTCATCACGAGCGATAATTCGATGTAATTGAACGTCTGGGTCAACGTATACAACGATAACTTTATCTACATAATGAGTCAGCCCACTTTCATATAGTAAGGGAATATCTAAGACGACACATTCTTTTCCATGTTGAATCCACTCATTACGTTGTCTCAACATCTCTTTTCGGATCGCGGGATGGATTATCGCATTTAATTGTTTTCTCTTTGAATCATCATTAAACACAATATTTCCGAGTGCTTTTCGATCAAGTGTTTTATTGTCTTGTAGAATATCTACTCCAAATGTTGCCACAATATCTTTATACGCATCTTTTCCCGGTTCAACCACTTCTCTTGCAATGAGGTCTGCATCTACTACAGGTATATCTAGATCACGAAATTTGTTTGCGATCATACTTTTTCCTGTTCCAATACTCCCAGTTAATCCGATTATTAACGCCACAAAAGTACCTCCCATTCACTTATTTAGGCTGACATGATGGACAAATATGTGTACCCCGTCCAGCTACTTTTAGCTTAATTATTTCAACACCACAATGTTTACATGCTTGTTTTTCTTGGCCATATACAAAAAGTTCTTGTTGAAACATCCCCATCTCACCTTCACCATCTACATACGAACGAATTGTTGTCCCTCCCTGCTTAACCGCTCCTTCCAAAACGATACGGGCATTGTTCCAAATTAATTTAATTTCGTTTTCGGTAAGTTCATTGGCGCTTTTTTCTGGATGGATTTGGGATAAAAACAATACTTCATCAACATATATATTTCCAAGACCTGCAATAATTGTTTGATCTAAAAGAGTCGCTTTTATATTCCGTGATGTCTTTTGAAAACTTTCAAACAAATATTCAAACGTATATGCTTCTTGAAATGGATCAGGACCTAATTGAATCAATGGTTTATCATTAAATTCTTCTCCGATTGGAAATACGTGCATTGTTCCAAATTTCCGGACATCGTTATATCTGAGATCCGTGCCATCTGTAAAATGAAAAATAACATGGGTATGTTTTGACACTTGCTCTTTCGAATCAATAACTTTATATTTTCCTTCCATTCGTAAATGGGAAACGAGCACATAATGATTTAAATAAAACAATAGAAACTTTCCTCGTCGATCCATTTTTCGTATCGTTTCACCAATAAGAAGTTGTTTAAAATGCTCCGTATCATCTGGCTGTTTAATAATTTTCGGCCAGTGAATTGTCATACTTTCAATCGTTTTATCTAGTACAAGTTTTTCCAACGTTTTTCGTATTGTCTCTACTTCAGGTAATTCTGGCATTCCCTTTCCTTCTTTCTATTTTGCATCAAACCAGCTTTTCCCGTAAGAATAATCAACCTTAAGAGGAACGTCTAAAGAAACTGTTTTTTCCATTACTTCTGGAACAATTTCCGCGAGCTTCTCTATTTCATCTTCAGGTGCCTCCAGGATTAGTTCGTCATGTACTTGCATTAACATACGTGCCTTTAAATTTTCTTTCCTTAATCTATTTTCTAAATCAATCATTGCCTTTTTAATAATATCAGCAGCACTTCCTTGAATCGGTGTGTTCATCGCTGTTCTTTCCGCAAAACTTCTTAGGTTAAAATTCCGACTCGTAATTTCAGGCAAGTATCGTCTTCGTTTCATGATCGTTGAAACATAGCCATTATGCTTCGCTTCTTGCACGATATCGTCCATATATTGTTTCACTTCTGGATAGATGGCAAAATACTTATCTATAAACGTCTTCGCTTCTTTTCTCGTAATTTGTAAATTTTGCGATAGTCCATAATCACTTATACCATAAACAATTCCAAAGTTAACTGCTTTCGCTTGACGACGCATATTAGAGTCGACTTCTGACTCTTCCACATGAAAAACATCCATTGCTGTCTGTGTATGAATATCTTTATCTTCTTTAAATGCTTGGACTAATTTTTCATCTCCAGAAATATGTGCGAGTACCCGTAATTCAATTTGCGAGTAATCTGCGGCAAACATAACCCATCCGGGTTCAGACGGGACAAAAGCTTGTCTAATTTTTCGTCCTTCTTCGAGTCTTATTGGGATGTTCTGCAAGTTAGGTTCTGTTGAACTTAATCGTCCGGTTTGCGTTAAAGCTTGATTAAAACGAGTATGGATCTTATGCGTATCTTTCCGTACTACTTTTAAAAGACCATCGACATAGGTAGATTGTAATTTATTCAATTGACGGTACAACAATAATTTAGGAATAATCTCATGTTCGGGTTCCAGTTTTTCAAGTACATCTGCTGCAGTTGAATAGCCAGTTTTCGTTTTCTTAATCACAGGGAGCTGCAACTTTTCAAACAAAATAACTGATAGTTGTTTTGGTGAATTAATATTAAATTTTTCACCAGCTAGTTCATGAATTTCCGACTCAATCGTATCTAAACGATCAGATAACTCTTTCCCCATTTCTTTTAAGCGGTCTACATCTACTTTCACACCAACATGTTCCATTTCTGCTAAAATAGTCGCTAAAGGAAGTTCTAAGTTCTTAAATAATTCTAGTTGTTCATTTTCATCTAAATCTTTCATGAAACGTTCTTTTAGTTTATATATAATATTAGTTTTCCGAGCGACATGTTCACTTACTTTGGTAAACTCTGGAACAGCTAGTTTTGCACCTTTTCCATAAACTTCTTCATCGAGGTAGATATTCTTCTCCCCTAACCGGCGACCAATAGCCGATATTTCATCATTATTATCAGCAGGATTGTGTAGGTAAGCGGCTAATTGCATATCAAATGTAATTCCCTTTAATATAATGCCACGATGAAGGAGTGCTACTTTCACTGCTTTTGCATCAAACACATATTTTTCTTTCGTTTCATCTTGTAACCATTCAATAAAAACTTCCGATTGAAGTGCTTTTTCCGTTTCAATTGCAAAATTACCTTTTTCATTTACGATACCGATTGCTTCAATATTTGCTTCATGATAGTTTTCTGTAATCATTTCAACATGAAAGGCTGCTTTGCTTGTAAGAATATCGGATATTATGTCCTCTATAATTTCATAATCGAATTCTTCTAATTCAATTTGGATTTCTTCTCCGCCTTTTTCACTATGCAAACGATCTAATAAAGATCGAAACTCCAATTCTGAAAACAAATCATAAATATCTTTATATTCATAGCCCGTATAATCTAAGTCTTGAAGTGAAATTGTAACTGGGGAGTCCTGATTAATCGTGGCTAGATCACGGCTCATAAAAGCATCCTCTTTATATGTGACCAAGTTTTCTTTTAATTTCTTAGCTGTAATTTCATCAATATTATCGTAAATATTGTCCAATGTTTGATATTGTTTTAATAACCTTGTTGCTGTTTTTATCCCGACACCAGGAACTCCCGGTATATTATCAGAACTATCGCCCATTAATGCTTTTAAATCAATAATCTGGTCCGGGTTTAATTCCATTTTTTCTACCATACTTTTTGGAGTGTACGTTTCAACATCACTTACTCCTTTTTTCGTAACATCTACTGTCACATGTTCAGAAACAAGTTGAAGTAAATCTTGGTCACCAGAAATAACTTTAACTTCCCAACCTTCTTTTTCTCCTTTATCCGCTAATGTCCCAATAATATCATCAGCCTCATACATGTCAAGTTCATAGTGAGGAATGTTAAAAGCATCTAGCAATTCTTGCGTTAATGGAAACTGCTCCGATAATTCTGGAGGAGTTTTTTGTCTACCACCTTTATACTCTTTATAAGTTGTATGTCGAAACGTTGTTTTTCCCGCATCAAAGGCAACTAGCATATGGCTTGGCTTTTCCGTCTCCAAAATATTTAATATAATATTCGTAAATCCGTAAACAGCGTTCGTATAAACACCTTTATCATTATGAAGTAATGGTAAAGCATAAAAAGCACGAAATAAAACACTATTACCATCAATTAAAACTAATTTTTTACTCATTACACCGCCTCCTAAATCCTTCCCCTTTATTATATAGATGATACTCGCTAATTGGCAAGCCGACAGGCGTAGACAGAAGCGTAGTATCTCTTAATGCAGGAAAGCAAGTTCACTAACTTGCTTTCAATGCGAAAAGCAAACACACCGATTGACAAGTCGTTAGACGTAGGCAGAGGTGATGTTGCACTTATGAAGGTAAGCGAATGCTTACATGCGAATAGATTGTTTCTTGCTAATTGGCAAGCCGACAGGTGTAGACAGAAGCTAGAACATCTTAATGCAGGTAGGCAAGTTCACTAACTTGCTGCAATTCGAAAAGCATACACACCAATTGATAAAGAAAATTTGCTAATAGCTAGGCTAGAAACCTGAATGCAATTTTGTAATATTCATGAATAAATGTGCTCATTTTTTTGTGCAACATCCATAAAAGCGAGAATGTTTAGATGAGTACAATAAAAAAAGCACCCTCCTTCAAATAAAAGAGGATACTTATTAAGCTACTCTGCTTGTTCTTTTGGAATAAATACATAGAAAGTTGTTCCTTTTCCTAATTCACTTTCCACTTTAATTTCACCATGATGAACTTCGACAATATGCTTTACAATCGCAAGCCCTAATCCTGTTCCACCAGTATCTCTACTTCTATCCTTATCCACTCGATAAAAACGTTCAAAGATTCGAGGTAAAGCTTCTTTACTAATTCCAATCCCTGTATCTTGCACCTGGATACAAACATTTTCCTCACTGTCTTTTATTGCAAGCGAGATAGTGCCTTTTTCCGGAGTATAACTAATAGCATTTGTAAGTAAGTTTAATAAAATTTGTTTAATCTTTTCTTCGTCTGCTTCGAAAATAAGTTCCTTATCAGCATCAACTTGAATATCAATTTTTTTCTGCTCCGCATGTTGATTGATAACTGGAAGAACCTCATCAAGTACAAACCCTACCTCAACAGGATCGACATTAATTGCTGATTCATCCTTCTCTAGTTTTGATAAAATTAATAAATCATCAATCAGATGCTGGATTCGTTTACTTTCGTCAAAAATGATCTGTAAAAATTGTTTTCGGGCCTCGGGGTCGTTTTCTGCACCATCAAGTAATGTTTCTGCAAAACCTTTAATTGACGTAATCGGGGTTTTTAACTCATGAGACACGTTAGCAACAAAGTCTTTACGCATAACTTCAAGGTTTTTAAACTCTGTAATATCATAAATAACAAGTACTGCCCCTTTTAACATATTTCTTTCATTAAAAATTGGAGCTCCAACAATTTCTAAGTAAATTTTCTCATCATTTTTTGATAATGAAAATAAATGTTTAACATGTTTTTCATACAGAAAAGTTTCTTGTACAGTATGATGAATTTGTTCATTTTCTAGCACATCATAATATAAATAACCAATATAATCATGTGGGGTTTTTCCAAACATAGAGATAAATTTTCTATTCACTACATGAATGTAACCTTTCTCATCAATCAATACTAGTCCGCTCTCGGAATTTTCAATGACAGTAGATAATTGTTCTGCTTGAATTTGTTCCGAAATTGTAAGCTCACTTAAACTTCTAGCAAGTGAGTTAATTTTTGTACTTAATTCTCCAATTGAACCTGACATGGGTTGATGAATTCTTGAATGATAATTTCCTTTTAAAAGCTTGTCCATCGTTTCCGTAACTTTGTCAATCGGTTTAACATATTTATCAAAGAAATGAAACAAAAGTAATAATAATACTATAAATTGAATTACTAATACAGCTAACAAAACATATAAATTAGTAACTATTTGAAATAAAGCTACCCCGGAAATAATTAATATAAATAATAAAGTGAATGTATAACCAATCACTTTTTTTGACAACATTTTGTTCATGTTGGATCCTCCAATTTATAACCAAACCCGCGAACAGTTTTAATATATGTTGGATTTTTGGAATCAGTTTCAAGTTTATCACGCAAATGACTGACTTGAACATCCACAATCCGTGTATCACCTACAAAATCATACTCCCAAACTGAGCTGAGAAGTTGCTCCCTTGAAAGAATCTGTCCTTTATGTTGAATTAAGTAAACGAGCAATTCAAATTCCTTTCTCGTTAATTCTAGAGGATCCCCTTTAAAAAAAGCCTCAAATCTATCCGGGTGGACTTTTATATCACCAACTTCGAGAACAAGTGGTGCTACATTTTCAGATCTTTGTTCCGTTCTTCTAAGAATTGCATTGATCCTTGCAATAAGCTCTTTAGGACTAAATGGTTTTGTTAAATAATCATCAGCACCCATTTCAAGCCCATAAATTTTATCATATTCATCGTCTTTAGCAGTTAGCATAAGAATCGGAATGTAATTATTATTTTTTCGGATCGTTTTACAAACTTCCATACCATCCATCTTCGGAAGCATTAAATCTAATACAATTAAATCAAATGTAGATTTTTCTACTTTTTTAATTGCATCTTCGCCATTATAAACGACATCTGTAAGAAAACCTGCTTTTTCTAAATTATATTTTATTAATGTAACAATGGATGGCTCATCTTCTACAATTAATATTGTTCGCTCCACAAAATACCCTCTCTTCTATAGTTTTAGGTATGTCTACTTCTATTTTACAATGAAGTTCGATAAAAGTGAAAAATATTTAAGAAAATAAACAAAGATTTTACAATACAGTTTTAATATCTTGATTAATAAGAAAACAAACATTGTAAATTCCGGTACACTTAACTACAAGCAATACTCTTATCTTAACTATGAAGTTAGGATTTATCCAGCTAATTCCTAAATTAACCACGTGAGATTGGATTTAACCACGCTATTCCTAATTTAACCACGAGAAATAGGATTTATCCAGCTAATTCGTGATTTAACCACGAAAGAGAGGATTTAACCACGCAATCTTTTCGTGAATTAATCAGAAATCACCACCTTTATCGAGTATTTCCAAGACAAGAACATTGTACTCTCCTTCGATTTTGGTTTCCAAGTGATTAAGGGGGCTTAAAAGCGAGAAATAGGATTTATCCAGCTAATTCGTGAATTAACCACGAAAGAGAGCATTTAACCACGAACAAAGTCTTTAACAAACAAACGAAATCACAATTTAACTCAGCCCCTATCTACTAGAAAAACAAAAGTCCTTCTTCTGGCTTAACCAGTAGAAGGACTTTTATTTTCATATTAATTTAACACTTCCATAACATTTTTAACAGATTCTACTGATTTATCTAATGCAGCTTTTTCATCAGCTGTTAATTCAAGTTCAATGACTTGTTCGATACCATTTCCACCCAATATAACAGGCACGCCAAGGTAAAGATCTTTATAGCCGTATTCTCCATCAAGATAGGCGATCGCAGGTAATACACGTCGTTGATCTTTAAGAATAGCTTCTGCCATTTCTGTTAAGGCAGCAGCTGGAGCATAATAAGCACTACCATTTCCTAGTAGTTCGACGATTTCTCCGCCACCTTTTCTTGTACGTTCGACAATTGCATCTAAACGATCTTTCGGGATTAACGTTTCTAAAGGAATTCCTCCAGCATAAGAATAACGGATAAGTGGAACCATATCATCTCCATGTCCACCTAATACAAATCCGGTAATATCTTTTACCGATAGATTGAGTTCTTGCGCAACAAATGTGCGGAATCTTGCTGTATCTAAAATACCTGATTGACCAATTACACGTTCTTTTGGAAATCCAGTTTCTTTAAATATCGTATATGTCATCGCATCAACAGGGTTAGATAATACAACAATAAATGTTTCCGGTGCATATTTCTTTATTTCTTGTGCTACTGATTTCATAATACCAGCATTCGTATTAACTAAGTCGTCTCTACTCATTCCTGGTTTACGTGCAATACCCGCTGTCACAATAACTAAATCAGAGTCTTTAATATTTGCATAATCAGATGTTCCGATGATGTTTGCATCAAAACCTTGAACGGGACTTGCTTCAAGCATATCTAATGCTTTTCCTTGTGTCGGTTTTTCCATTTGTGGAATATCGACTAATACTACATCACCAAGTTCTTTTTGTGCGACCATTAACGCGGTAGTTGCGCCTGTAAATCCTGAACCTACAATTGAGATCTTTCTTCGTTTAATAGCCATTAGAAAATCCCCATTTCTTTTGAAAGATTGTTCAACAAGTCTAATAAAAATACCACTTCACATACAGAACGAGCTAGTGTCGGCGTTGTTAAGTCATTTGAATAAAAGCGATCCTAGGACACCAACAACTTTAGCCGATATCGATCCTTTTTATCCTTCTTTTGAATACACACTTTATTGATTTACATGTTTTTGATTAGTTCATCCGCAAATTCAGAACATTTTACTTCTGTTGCTCCATCCATTAAACGAGCAAAGTCATATGTGACAACTTTAGAAGAGATTGTTTTATCCATAGAATTAGTAATTAAATCAGCTGCTTCTTTCCATCCTAAATGTTCTAACATTAAAACACCTGATAAAATAACAGATGATGGGTTTACTTTATCAAGACCTGCATATTTTGGTGCAGTTCCGTGTGTAGCTTCAAAAATTGCATGTCCTGTATCGTAATTAATATTTGCACCTGGAGCAATTCCAATTCCACCTACTTGAGCTGCTAATGCATCTGAAATATAATCACCATTTAAGTTCATTGTCACAACGACATCAAACTCATTCGGACGAGTTAAAATTTGTTGTAAGAAAATATCTGCAATTGCATCCTTAACGATAATTTTTCCAGCTTTTTCAGCTTCGTCTTGTGCTTTGTTTGCAGCATCTTTACCATCTTTTTCAACAATGCGGTCATATTCTGCCCACGTGAATACTTTATCACCGAATTCTTCTTCAGCAACTTCGTATCCCCAATTTTTAAATGCACCTTCTGTAAATTTCATAATATTTCCTTTATGAACAAGTGTTACACTTTTACGTCCTTCAGAAATTGCATATTCAATACTAGCACGAACTAGACGCTTTGTTCCTTCTTCAGAAATTGGTTTAATTCCAATCCCAGAAGTTTCAGGGAAACGAATATTTTTAACACCCATTTCATTTTGTAAAAAGTCAATTACTTTTTTTACTTCAGGTGTTCCTTGCTGCCACTCTATTCCTGCGTAAATATCTTCTGTATTTTCGCGGAAAACTACCATATCTACATCTTCTGGATGCTTAACAGGTGATGGCACTCCTGTATAATGGCGAACTGGACGTAAGCAATTATATAGATCAAGTTCTTGACGAAGGGCAACGTTCAATGAGCGAAAGCCACCGCCAATAGGAGTAGTTAAAGGTCCTTTAATTGCAATTTTATACTCTTCAATTGTATCAAGAGTTTCCTGTGGTAACCATTCTCCAGTTTTATTAAATGCTTTTTCACCAGCAAAAACTTCTTTCCAAGCAATTTTCTTTTTGCCGTCGTATGCTTTTTCAACAGCTTCATCTAAGACTCGGCTTGCAGCAACCCAAATGTCAGGGCCAGTTCCGTCCCCTTCGATAAATGGGATTACTGGATTATCTGGTACTTGTAATACTCCATTTTCTACAACAATTTTATCAGCCATTAAATAAAACCTCCTAATAATATTTGTATAACCTTTCACAAGGAATCGATTTACGATTTATTTATCCGGATTATTAAGTTAAAAGTGTTCTAAAATCTCTTTCTCTATAAGCATATAGATATAATTATGTACTATCTACAGCAAAATAATAGCCGGGGATACCGGCTATTACAGTAAGCCAGCTTCCCTGACTTATTAATTACGCTCTTCTACTGGTACAAATTCACGTAAACCTGGACCAGTATACTTAGCACGTGGACGAATTAGACGGTTATTATCATACTGTTCTAAAATATGCGCTAACCATCCTGACATCCGGCTTACCGCAAAAATAGGTGTAAATAAATCATGATCTATCCCTAAACTATGATATACAGAAGCGGAATAAAAATCAACATTTGCAGGTAGCCCTTTGTTTTCTTTAATGTATTTTTCAATTTCTACGGACATATTATACCATTTTTCTTGTCCTCTTAGCTTCGTTAACTCCTTAGACATTTTTTGCAAGTGTTTGGCTCTTGGATCTCCTGAACGATATACACGGTGACCCATTCCCATAATAAGTTCTTTATTTTCTAATTTTTTCTTAATGTAAGGAATTGCATTCTCTTCTTCTCCGATTTCAAGAAGCATCGCCATAACTTGTTCGTTCGCTCCACCGTGGAGAGGTCCTTTTAACGCACCAATTGCAGCAGTAATTCCTGAATACACATCGGATAATGTAGCAACACATACTCTAGCTGTAAAAGTGGAAGCGTTTAATTCGTGGTCTGCATGAAGAACTAATGCTTTATCAATCGCTTCAACTTCAATATCTTCGCCTTCTTTTCCGTTTAACATATAAATAAAGTTTTCAGCAAAGCTTAGGTTTTTCTTAGGTATTACTGGATCCTTACCTTGACGAATTCTTGAGAAAGCAGTTACAATCGTGGAAACTTTTGCTTGTAGTCGAATTGCTTTTCGGTGGTTTGCATCTTTGTCCATTACGTCCGCTTCTTCATCATACAATCCTAGTAAAGAAATCGCTGTACGAAGCGCTGCCATTGGATGAACCTTTTTTAAATCATAGGAACGTAAATGGTCATAAATCGCTTCAGGTACTTCCATTTCATTTGCAAGTTCTGTACGAATCTCATTCAATTGTTCTTTAGTAGGAAGTTCACGATTCCATAATAAATATACAACTTCTTCAAAAGTAGCATTTTCTGCCAAGTCATCAATCGAATACCCCGCATATGCTAGCTTATCATCGATAATAGAACAAATTGATGACTCTGTAGCAATAACCCCTTCAAGTCCTCTTGTAGCTGTCATAACTAATCTCTCCTTTTTATAATGTAATTCTTTGTAAAATTAAGTGATAAATATATATGATATATTTTAAAGCTTTTCTTTAAAAATTATTATAAAGGATTTTTCCTCTAAAGTGAATTGAAAGCTATTACAAACTGTTTGTTTTCTTGCTTTTCTCAAATAAATAATAAGGCATCACTAAAGAATTCTGACCATTTACGCACTCTTTTTGACATATAAAGTCTATAAAATAACTATTGAACATATAGTAAGAAAAGAGGGTATTTACTATTTTCATAGAATTTTTTGATTAAAAGAGGGTAAATAATGGATAACCAATTTATTATAAAATTTCTGCGGTTTTTATCTGTTACCGCTATATTGGTCGGTTTTTTTTTAATAGCAAAATACACGTTTACTTATATTTATCCATTTATTATTGCACTGCTTGTCGCCTTGATTCTAAATCCGCTTGTTACTAAGATACAATTCAAATGGAAACTCAACAGAACGATAGCTACATTATGTATAATGATGAGTTTTTTTACACTATTTACTACCGTCTGTTTCTTTTTATTAAAAAGATTGCTGGAAGAGTCAACTTCTTTAGTTGAGTCATTACCTGAACAATTTAAAAATATTAAATTACTATTAACGGAAATGGGACAAGCTTATATCTTGCCGACTTACGAGAAACTAACTAAAACGATAACATTTCTACCACCTACTGAAGAAATTGATATTAATCAGTATATCCACCTCATGATAGATGAACTGGGATCATCTAGTTCTTACTTTTTGAAAAATATAATTCTGTCTACTTCAACTGTTTTGTCATCTTTATCATATGTTGGGACAATAATTATTTTTATATTATTAGCTTCATTTTTAATGACGAAAGATTTAGAGCAAATAAAAGTCCATTTGTACAACAATGTTCCTAAAAGATTTATTCAAAAATTACAGAAAATCTTCAAACACTTGAAAAGTTCTGTATTTGGCTTTTTGAAAGCACAAATAATTATTACGACAATTTCAAGTATTATTGTAATGATCAGCCTATTTATATTCAAGGTCGAAAACGTATTAATGATCACTTTAACAACATTCTTTGTCGATTTTATCCCATATGTAGGGATAGGCGCTATATTTATACCATGGATCATTTATAATTTTTTCACAGAACAATACAGCTTAACTATTCAATTATCTTGTTTATATATTGGAATTATTATTATTAGGCAAATTATCGAACCAAGAATACTCGCCTCTAGTATTGGTCTTCATCCTTTAGTTGCTTTAATTATTTTATTTATCGGCATACAAAGTTTAGGTTTAATCGGTATTTTTATCACGCCAATTGCACTCATTATTATTAGTGCAATCTACCATGCTGGAATCGTCCATTATATTTGGCGGTTTATTAAGAATGGGAATGGGTAATCAATCAGACTGGAGCAAAAGCGTTTAACTCAAAGGGAAATCCGCAAGTATAAATTACATTTCCTACATTGTATCCATAAACTGTGACGTTAGGCTCTGCTTATTAATAAATCGATACGGATCGACTCGACATCATGGAAAAAGACTCGCCGTTTTCCATGACTCTTACCCAAAACGGTAACGTTTATTATCGAAACATGCCCGTTTTCCATGACCCCTACCCAAAACGGTAACGATTACTATCGAAACATGCCCGTTTTCCATGACTCTTACCCAAAACGGTAACGATTAATAACGAAACATGCCCGTTTTCCATGACTCTTACCCAAAACGGTCACGTTTATTATCGAAACTACCCATCATGCAGATCGACTCGATATGTTGGGAAATGACTAGACATCATGCAGATCGACTCGACATCTTAGATCTAGACTCAGCATGTTGTTCATCGACTCACATTCTGGAGCGGAGGTAGAGTCACTTTTCCCCCAACGGTGATAAATCGTTACGTCACAGTTTCCTTCAACTACGTATGAAAAGCCGACAGTTGGAATAGTATCATCATAAACTATCTTCTATTATCGTTCATCTTTTGACTAAAACATTTAGATATGTCCTGTCTTGTTGAATTTGTTTACCATCTTCGGAAAATAATATTTCCTTTTGAAATTCTTTTTATAATTAAAAAACTTATTAACTTCTTAAATGGAGGCCTTGTCCATGGAAGGACTAATAAAAACCCAAGAATATCCGTCACAAATCCGGGGGCTATTAAAAGTATCCCTCCAAGAATGATACAAATTCCATCAATTATTTCTTCTCTAGGTACCTCTCGATTATACATCGCTAATTGTGCTTTTTTCCATGTTTCCAATCCTTCTTTTTTTACAAGCGCGGCTCCAATCATACCTGACAGGATTATGAGACCTACTACTGACCAGCCTCCGATCACGTTTCCACTCCAAATAAAAATACCAATTTCTATTGCTGGTAGAAGGATAAAAATGAGAATGAACCAATACATAGGTATCGACCTTTCAATTTAAGTTTCCTTTTATCTATTATAACACACTCGCATGTCCTTGGTGGATATTCCCAGTACCTCCATCAATTGTAATATCCTCACCATCTTTAATAATGTTTAGTGCATTTTCTACTCCTACGATAACTGGAATTCCTAAGCTAAGCCCAACTACAGCCGCATGTGAAGTTAATCCACCTTCTTCTGTAATTATTCCACCAGCTCTTTTAATCGCCGGCATCATATCCTTATCCGTTGCAGAAGTAACTAGAATATCACCTTTATTTAATCTTTCATTTGCTTCCTGAACATCATTTGTAACGACTGTTTGACCATAAACATAGCTTCGTCCGATTCCTTGACCTGTTGCAATTACATTCCCTATAACATGAACTTTCATTAAGTTTGTTGTTCCACTCACTCCAACCGGTACGCCGGCAGTAATGATAACTTTACAACCTCTTGTAAATAACCCCGTTTCTAACCCTTTATTTACTGCTGTATCTAATAATTCATCCGTATCATTGATCGCTTCACTTAAAACAGGGTATACCCCCCAAACTAAAGTAAGTTGACGAAAGACATTTTTAAAAAAGGTAACAGCAATAATTGGCGCTTTGGGACGATATTTTGCAACCATTCGTGCAGAATGTCCACTTTGTGTTGGAGTGATAATGGCACTTACACCTAAATTTTTTGCGGTATGCGTTACAGATTGACTAATCGCATCCGTAATAGTCATAGAACTAGATTTTATTCGATGTTTCAATACCATTTCATGATCGAGTGCTGATTCTGTTTTAAGAGCAATGACATTCATCATTTTAACAGATTCAACCGGGAATTCTCCTGCAGCTGTTTCACCAGATAACATAATTGCATCCGTTCCATCTAGTATTGCATTTGCTACATCGGACGCTTCCGCTCTTGTTGGTCGCGGATCCCACTGCATAGAATCAAGCATTTGCGTTGCAGTTATAACAGGCTTTCCTGCTAAATTACATTTATGAATTAATTCTTTTTGGACAAGAGGTACTTCTTCTGGTGGTATTTCTACACCTAAGTCGCCACGAGCGACCATGATACCGTAACTTGCTTCTAAAATTTTATCAAAGTCATTAACACCTTCACGGTTTTCAATCTTTGAAATGATTTGTATGTGAGCTGCATCGTATTCTTCTAGAAACTGTTTCATGGAAATAACATCTTTATGGTCTCTCACAAAAGATGCTGCAATAAAATCAACCTGTTGTTCAACTCCAAATTTTATATCCGCTTTATCCTTTTCTGTTAACGATGGTAAATTCACACGAACATTTGGGACATTTACCCCTTTTTTGTTCTTAATCTTTCCACTATTAATTACCTTCGTTTGAATTTCTTCTTTTTCATGATCAATGGAAATCACTTTTAACTCAATTAATCCATCGTCTAATGAAATCATTGTACCTACTTTTACATCATTGATTAGACCTTTATATGTCACAGAAAAACGTTCAGCCGTTCCTTCTATATCTTTCATCGTTATGTATACGGTACTTCCTCGCTCAAGAATTGCCTCACCACCTTGAAAGGTTTTTGTTCGTATTTCTGGTCCTTGCGTATCCAATAATATCGATATCGTCTTCCCGGTTTCTTTCGCAACTTGTCTAATATTGTTAATACGTTGTTCATGTTCATTATAGTCACCGTGGGAAAAGTTTAATCTTGCAACATCCATCCCATTTTCAATTAGCTTTTTCAGTGTTTCGGGTGATTCCGAAGCAGGACCAATAGTACAGACGATTTTTGTTTTCCTCATTTAGAATTCTCCTTATTTAACTTTTTATATCGATAGTTCCTGTGATAATTGATATACATCTTTATTAAGTCGATGTTTATTAGCTAATAATTCATCAATATCTTGTGCAATCAATTGATTATTTTGCAAACCAACAATCTTCCCAGCTTCCCCATTTTTTAATAAGTCTACCGCTTTTGCACCTAATCTGCTTGCTAAAACTCGATCTTGTGCTGTTGGAGATCCTCCTCGTTGAATATGTCCAAGTACAGTAACACGTGTTTCATATGACGTTTCCTCTTCAATTTTCTTTCCGTATTGAACTCCTTCCCCAACACCTTCAGCGAGAATGATGATACTATGTTTCTTTCCTCGTTCGAGCCCTCTTTTTAATCGATGAACAACGGAGTCAAAATCATCTTTTCGCTCTGGAATAATAATACTCTCAGCACCTGCTGCAAGTCCTGCATACATGGCAAGGTCTCCTGCATTTCGTCCCATTACTTCGATCACAAATGTTCTCTCATGAGAAGTTGCCGTATCTCGGATTTTATCTATCGCTTCAATGACTGTGTTTAGAGCTGTATCAAAACCAATCGTAAAATCAATACCAGCGATATCGTTATCAATTGTAGCAGGAACACCAATACATGGTAAACCTAAATCAGATAAGCTTTTAGCGCCTCGTAAGCTTCCATCGCCACCAATAACAACTAATCCATTGATATCATATTTTTTTAATTCCTCAATAGCTTTCTTTTGACCTTCTATCGTTTTAAATTCATCACATCTGGCGGAATATAAACTAGTACCACCTCGATGGATGATATCACCAACTGAACCTACTTCCATCTTTTTAATATTTCCATTCATTAGCCCTTGATACCCATAAAAAACTCCATAGATCTCCATTCCGTGAAAAATAGCCTTTCTAACCACTGCTCGGATAGCGGCATTCATTCCTGGAGCATCTCCGCCACTTGTAAGTACACCAATTCTCTTCATACCATCACCTCTTATAAACCAAAAATTAATATGTATTATTTTTAGGAAAAAATGACTTTAAGATATACTGTTTTAATTTTTTGCTGGATTATTCATCTTATTTCTGTTTCTTTCCCTCAAATCTAGTATGTTATTTGCTCAATCGTACCATACTATTCCAATAAAATAAGTAAGAGGTTGACGAATGTCAACCTCAGTTAAAATCTCAACCAGTTATTAAGCTCCATGGTAAATACCTATATTTTTATATTTTTCCCATCTGTCTTCTAATAGCTGCTCTTTAGATAATTTTGATAATGTATCAATTGATTCCTTTAATACCGTATCAATATTTTTTGCTTGCAGTTCCACATCGCGATGAGCACCACCCTTAGGCTCTGGAATAATTTCATCAATGATTCCGAATTCCTTTAAATCATAAGAAGTGATACGCATTGATTCTGCAGCCTTTTGAGAAAGAGTTGCATCTTTCCAAAGGATTGATGCTGCGCCCTCTGGCGAAATAACCGAATAGGTAGAGTTTTCTAACATATGGATATGGTTGCCAACGCCAAGTGCTAGAGCTCCCCCACTTCCTCCTTCTCCTATAACGATACAAACAATTGGTACAGTGAGTCCAGCCATTTCTTTTAAATTATAAGCTATCGCCTCACTTTGACCACGTTCTTCCGCAGCTTTTCCTGGTTCTGCACCTTTTGTATCGATAAACGTTATAATTGGACGGTTAAATTTTTCGGCAAGCTTCATGTGTCTAATTGCTTTTCTGTATCCTTCAGGGTGTGGCATACCGAAATTTCGTCTAATATTTTCTTTCGTTTTCTTTCCCCGTTGATGACCAATAATCGTTATTGGATTATCGTGATAAAAAGCTACACCTGCAACGATTGCTTCATCATCTCCATAATAACGATCCCCATGGAATTCAATAAAGTCAGTAAATAAATATTGAATATAATCTAACGTAGTTGGGCGCATCTGATGTCTCGCAATTTGAACACGATTCCACGGTTTTAAATTGGAATAGATATCATCTTCCAAAACAGCTAGTCTTTTTTCTAATGTTTTTATCTCTTCGGTTAAATCAATCTCACTATCATTCGAGATTTTTTTTAACTCTTCTATTTTTTCCCGCAAATTTACGACCGGCTTTTCAAATTCTAGCACTTGGTTCATACGGATTGTCCTCCTTTTATCGACACAAATGTCTGATTTGAGGATGTTGTTGAATTTTCATTTTCCGGAGCATGAATTTTTAATAAGGTCGTTAGTAAATCTTTCATTTCATGACGATGAACAATTTGATCGAGCTGACCATGTTTAAATAAAAATTCGGCAGTTTGAAAATCATTAGGCAGTTTTTCTCGTGTTGTTTGTTCAATTACACGCCTACCAGCAAAACCAATTAATGCTCCTGGCTCAGCAAAATTATAGTCACCTAAAGATGCAAAACTAGCAGTAACACCACCTGTTGTCGGATGGGTCATTACAGAGACCATTAATCCTCCAGCTTCAGAAAAGCGTTTAATCGCAACAGAAGTTTTCGCCATTTGCATGAGACTAAGGACACCTTCTTGCATCCGTGCTCCACCTGAAGCGGTAAAAATAATATATGGCAAGTTTAACTCTCTAGCATTTTCAATTGCCCGGGCAATTTTTTCTCCAACAACGGATCCCATACTTCCCATTCTAAATCCGGCATCCATTACACTAAAGGCAGTTGGCTGTCCGCCAATTAATCCTTTACCAGTAACTACAGCTTCATTTAGCCCTGTTTTCTTGCGATCTTTTTCGATTTTCTCAATATACTCAGGGAAATTAAGCGGGTTTTCTGATTTAAGGTGTTTATCCCATTCTACAAACGTTCCTTCATCAAATAAACTATTAATTCTTTCCCATGCATTTTGTTGATGGTGAAAGTCGCAGTTTGGACAGACTTTTAAATTCTTTTCTACTTCTTTACGGTAATAAATCTGGGAACAATTTTCACATTTCGTCATTAATCCCGCAGGTACGTCCTGCTTCGCCTTTTCGTCAGGAATAGTCGTGTTATTTTTATTCCTAGTGAAAATTCTTTTCAGCAAGCCTACCCCTCCTTTAAAATTTACTTCCTACAAGTGAATATAATGTAACATATGAAAAAATATTATAAATATAATCGTCTTCTATAAATTCAATTGATACCAATCTATAATGTTACATTATGGTCACAAGTCTTACTATACTGTAATCGAAAAGACATTTCTACTATTTATAATAAAAAATCTTCAGTAATGTAATTTTCTTGTATGCGATACATTTTATTTATTTTCAATCGGATCAGCTTCTAAAAGACTTAGTTTTCTCGTTTTTTCAGCGATTTCCTCTGGATCAACTTCCTTACGAGCTACCCCAGTTTCCATTGCTGATTTCGCAACACTTTTAGCAACTGCAGGTGCAACTCTCGGATCAAACGGTGCCGGAATAACATAGTCTTCATGTAATTCATCGTCCGTAATAAGTGAAGCAATTGCTTCAACTGCTGCCATTTTCATTTTTTCATTTATTCGTGTTGCCCAAACATCCAAAGCGCCTCTAAAAATTCCTGGAAAGGCTAATACATTATTTACTTGGTTTGGAAAATCCGATCTTCCTGTCCCGATTATCCTAACTCCTGCTTCTTTTGCATCATTTGGTAAAATTTCAGGATCCGGATTTGCCATTGCAAAAATAATAGGATCTGTATTCATTTTCTTAACCATTTCTTTCGTAAGTGCGCCACCGACGGATACGCCGATGAATACGTCTGCTCCTTCAATAACTTCTTCAAGATCGCCTTGTAATTTCCGTGGGTTTGTCCTCTTAGCAATTGCTTCTTTTACTTTATTCATTCTCCGTGGTCTTCCCTCATAGATAGCGCCTTGGGAGTCACACATAATAATTTCGCCAACCCCAAAATTATCCAATAATTTAATAATTGCAATTCCGGCAGCTCCTGCACCATTTGCAACAACTTTAATGTCTTTGAATGATTTACCTACTAATTTTAATGCATTCATTAATCCGGCAACTGTTACAATTGCTGTTCCGTGCTGATCATCATGGAAAATTGGGATTCTAGTTTCTTTCTTTAATCTTTCCTCTATGATAAAGCAATTAGGGGCAGCTATATCTTCCAAATTAACCCCGCCAAAAGTAGGCTCCATCAACTTAACAGTTTGAACAATTTCTTCAATATCATGTGTATCTAGACAAATAGGAAACGAATCCACTCCTGCAAATGTCTTGAATAAAACAGCTTTCCCTTCCATAACGGGAAGAGCAGCTTCAGGACCGATATTCCCTAATCCTAAAACAGCCGAACCATCACTTACAACGGCAACCATATTTCCTTTCATTGTATAATCGTAAACAGCATGTTTATTTGAATAAATTTCTTTACAAGGTTCAGCAACCCCTGGAGAATATGCCAAACTCAAATCTTCTGCATTTTTAACTGGAATTTTAGAACGTAATTCCAACTTCCCCTGATTAATTTTATGCATATGTAATGCTGCATCTCGTAATTTCGACATCCCTTATCGCTCCTTCAATTTACCGTTCAGATGTCATTTCCATCCATTTAACAGGATATAATGACATTTTAGACGAGTTATTATTATATAGATTATAACAAAGGTTTTCTAAATAGATAGTTTATTTTTAAATTTATATAGAAGCATCATATAATTTTTATAATTTTAACACAACATTTTCGTCTCCAAAATAGTTTTTTAATTTTGAAACTACGTTATCAACTGCACGTAAACTATATTTTTCACCTAATTTATACGTTTTTCTTTCTTTCTCATAATAAATAATTATTGCTGTCTTACCAGGAAATTGTCGTGCATATTTTTGCAAAAAATGTAAAGCATTTCTTTGCTTCGCGTCGGTCACTTTAATGTACAAATAGCCGGAATTTTCTTTCACTATATCTTCTACATTACAAAGTTGTAAACGATCGATAACAATTTGCTTTTTATTTTCACGTTCACTCACTTTTCCTTCCATACAAATTATTGCCTCTTCCTCTAACCACTCACTTACCTCACGATAGACATTAGGAAAAATAACCCCTTCCATTTCGTCTGTTTCATCAACTAATAATACAAAAGCCATCGAATCCCCACGTTTTGTATGGATTTTTTTAACACTTTGTAAAATAGCTACCGTCTTAATCACCCGATTATTCATATATCCTGCCTTATGCAAGGAAATGAAATTTTGTAACGTTAATTCCGTCCGATATTGTTTTAATGGATGATTAGTTACATACATATGCATTAACTCTTTTTCATCACGGAGACGCTGTACCTGGCTGAAATCATCCATATTTATATAGGCTGGTTTCATTTTCATTTGCTTCCCAAATAAATTAGTCTGACCATGCAGATCTCCAAACAACTCAGCGCGAGCTAATGCTTGGTCGATGGAAGCAAGCAAACTTGCCCGATTATCGTAAGTTTCATCAAAGGTACCTGCTAAAACAAGTGTTTCGAGTGCATTTCTCTTAATTGATACTCGTAAACAAAAATCGAATAAGTCAGTAAAAGGGGCTTTTTTTCGTTCAGCAATGATTTCTTTTACCGTTTCAAAACCAATCCCTTTTATCGCCATTAATCCAAAGCGAATATTTCCATGTTCTACGGTAAAATATGCGTGACTTTTATTGATAGAAGGTGGTAAAATCTCAATTCCTAACTCATTTGCTTCTCTTACGTACATGTTTAACTTTTTTGCATCATTTGATACAGTCCCAAGTAGATGAGCAAAGTAAAATGTTGGATAATTAGCTTTTAAATAACTTAGCTGATATGCAATTTTACTATAGGCTACAGAATGACTCTTGTTAAACCCGTAATTAGCGAATTTTAATACCCATGAAAATACTTCTTCGGCAATTTGTAAGCTATATCCTTTTTTTATACATCCTTGAACAAATGTTTCCTTTTGTTGTTCAATCAGCTGTCGTTTCTTCTTACTTATAGCTCTTCTTAAAATATCTGCTTCACCTAATGAAAGTCCAGCAAATTGATGAGCAACTTGCATAATTTGTTCTTGATATAGTAAAACACCATACGTATTATTTAAAATTGGTTCCAAGTCAGGGTGTAAATAGGCAATTTTTTCTCTGCCATGTTTTCTCGCAATATATGTAGGAATAGCTTCCATTGGCCCGGGGCGATATAAAGCATTAAGTGCAATTATATCATCTAATGAAGTTGGTTTTAACTGCTTTAGTACACGCTTCATTCCATCAGACTCCAACTGAAAGACCCCGTTTGTTCGCCCAGCTTGTAACAGGGCAAATGTTTTTGCATCATTGTCTGGAATTAAATCAATTTCTAATTGTTCACTTGTTCGTCTATTTATCGTACTTATAATTCGCTCCATAAGTGACAAATTACGTAAACCTAAAATATCGATCTTAAGTAAACCGATTGCTTCAAGTTCATTCATTGCATATTGTGTTAAATACGTATCATGTGTGCCTTTTGTTAGTGGAACATTAGATAGTAGCGGTTTTTTTCCAATCACAATACCTGCAGCATGTGTCGAAATATGTCGGGGCAATCCTTCTAAAGTCACAGCAACTGAAAATAGGATCTTAAGCTTATTTGATTGCTTTATATAACGTTGAAACTCCTCGTTCCCTTGAATATAATGAACAATTGGTTTGTTTGCTTGTACAGGAATGTGCTTCAATATATACGCTTGATCGTGACGGTCAATTTCCATTGTTTTCATTAGTTCACGTAGTAAAGAACGAGCTGCAAATGTTCCAAATGTAATTATTTGTGCAACATGATCTTGTCCATACTTTTCCCTTACATAATCAATTACTTCATCACGTCTTACGTCAGAAAAATCAATATCAATATCTGGCATCGAGACACGCTCCGGGTTTAAAAAACGTTCAAACAACAGATCATATTGAAGCGGGTCAACATTCGTTATTCCGAGTAAGTAAGACACAATGGAGCCAGCAGCTGAACCCCTACCTGGTCCGACCATTATATTATTTTCTTTTGCAAACTGAACGAAATCTGCGACGATTAGGAAATAATCACTAAATTGAAGTTCCTTGATGGTGTGAAGTTCATATTCTAGCCGCTTCATTACTTCTTCAGTTATTTTAGTATATTTTACTTCCAGTTTATCCATGCATAATTTTCGTAAATAGTCATGAGCTGGTTCGTTTGTCGGGATAGGAAAAGCTGGTAACAGTTGCTTAGTAAAATCGAACGTAACATGACATTTTTCTACAATTTCATTTATATTTTCAACAATTTCCGGAAAAGTAGAAAAAGCTGTTTCAATTTCTTCCCTTGAGCGAAAATGACGACCTGAAATATGTCGATTTTGTTTTGTATAATCCCATTTCTCATTAAATTTCATTGCTTGTAAACAGTCGAAACTAATCGAATCTTTTTTATCTAAATAGCGAACATCATGAAATGCGATAATCTGTTTATTTTCAGATACATAATATTTTTTCAGATGCTTGATTAATGTGTTTGATTCTTGATCATAGATTTCCAATCCAATGTATAAATCTTGACCTGAAACGATCGATTTAAAATGATGCAAAAACAGATTAATCTCCTCATACTTTTGTTCCAGAATCATTTTTTTAAGCGAAGGAATTTCAGTAGACAAAATGCAGACAAGATCTTCTGCTGTTTCACATAAAAATTCATATGAACACGTATTTTCCATTTGAATATGGGTAGAAATTCTAATTAACGATTGATAGCCGCGATTATTTTTTGCCAATAATACAAGGGGAATGTCCATTTCATTAATCGTAGTCTTTACAATCAATCCGATCAGTGGTTTAATCCCTGACGTAAGACAACTTTTATAAAAAGGGATTACCCCATGTAATACATTTTCGTCCGTTAATGCAAGCGAAGTAAATTGTAACTCACTTGCCCGCGCCACTAACTTCTCTATTGTAATTGTACTATTTAATAAACTATACCCACTTCGAACTT
This sequence comes from Pseudogracilibacillus sp. SO30301A, assembly GCF_037072025.1. Lineage (NCBI taxonomy): Bacteria > Bacillati > Bacillota > Bacilli > Caryophanales > Bacillaceae > Pseudogracilibacillus > Pseudogracilibacillus sp. SO30301A. Next base: position 23,331 of record NZ_JAXHDD010000059.1, read on the forward strand.
GTAAATGTGTAAACGACATTTTTTCTCCTGCCTTTATTCATAGTTAGATCTTGAATGAAAAATATCCGTAACATCTTCGCTCCTTTTATTATAACGTTAAACATTGACCCTTTCCACCAAAAAACACGAATATATGTTTCTAATAGTATAAGACAGCCTAATGTATTGTTTTATGCAAGAAGACTCCACTTCAATTTTGTGCAGCGCAAAGCTCAAAAAAGTGAAAGATGGATCGTTTTTTGTGTAGAAGAACATAAGTCTTTATGACTGATTTCACTATATAAATTGCTCTTTAAAAACTGAAAATATGAGGTTCTAGCAGGAAAATATGAACGTTCTAATCGCATCCACACACCCGAAGTTGTGATAAAGTAGAGTGTGCGGTGAGTACAACGTTTAGGCTTTTTTCTTTACCGCAGGGACAGCGGGTAGAGCTTGCTAAATAACTAGCGGTTACGCTCGTGTTCGCAGGAATCCCATCTTCAATTTTCGTTAGAAATGAAGGTGGAGTAGTTCATTCTCTCTTCCTACTAATTTAGCCATTCACAATGTTTTCATAAGTTGTCCACTTTAAACATAGAAATATATAGAATGGGGGGATTAGCGGATGGAAGAACGTTTTTTTGTATCCTTTATTCATTGTTTCTTTATCGCATTTGGCGTTATGGTCGGGGGAACTATCATTGGAAGTATTGGCTCTTTTTTGACAGGAGATGCACCTTTACATGCAATGAACCGAATTGCAAAATCAATTAAAATTTGGGCGATTGTAGCGGCCATTGGAGGTACCTTTGATGCTATCGAAAATTTCCAAAAAGGACTGACAGACGGATCCACCTTTGACCTATTCAAGCAATTTTTATTTATACTAGCTGCGATGATGGGCGTTAAAACGGCCAGTATTATTATTAGCTGGATAACGAATGAGGATATGATGTAAATGCACTTCCCACCGTATCATAAAAAAAGATCGTGGCAAATTTTTCTCGTCGGTACATTAATTGGAGCAATCGTTGCTTATACAATGTTTGCTTATATGTATGGAAAAATGTATGAAAGTTTGCTTTCGGAAAACATGCAGATAAAGACAAAAATTGGTGAACTTGAACGACAAAATGAAGCACTATTACAGGATAAAGAAGATATGGAAGAAAAATCAGCTAATACGATTCAATCAATTGGCATCGATTTTTCTAATAGTGAAGAATTAAAATTAGATCGTTTAATTATTCACGAACTTGAAGACTTAATCAAAAATGAAATAAATTTCATTATTGGAAAAGATGTCAAAAGTCTCTCTGAAAATGATGACTTATTAATTACACTCTTAGAGAATAAAACCTTTACAATCGATGACTTTTCTTATCAATTTGAAGTAAACAAAATGTTTGTTTCTGAGCAAGTAAAAATCACACTTCATGTAAAACTTTCCGAATAAACTTATGAACATTTAATGAAATATTAAGAAAATAATAGCCAATTGTAATAATATCTAATAAAATATAGTTAGGAGGACAGAAGCCTAAATGATAAGTTTATTTTAGAAAGGATGTCGTCTATGACTGTACTTGATCGTCGTTTAATGCGAGATGAAAAGATTAAACAATTAAAAGAAGGACGCAGTGTATATGCAGAATCTCCGGAATTTATCCGGTTAATCAAACGTGGTATTGAAAAAGAAAAATTATCAGTCACATTTGAAAATACAAACGGAGGTTGCTGGTTTATCCCAAATGAAAAAGAATAAAATAGCAATAAGATAAGTGCTGTTTCAACGAACATTTGTTGAAATCAGCACTTTATATTTTTTATTTAAGCTCTTCTCGTAAATTTTGTTACTATTAATTCTAAACAGTTGAAGGATACTGTGACATAACTATTTAACCACCACTAGGAAAGAATGACTCGATCTCCAAGATGTCGAGTCATTTTCCAAGATGTCGAGTCGATTGC
>NZ_JAXHDD010000060.1:0-25236 GCF_037072025.1 Pseudogracilibacillus sp. SO30301A
AAAATGACTCGACATGTTCGAAATCGACTCGACATCTTGGAAAATGACTCGACATCTTGGAAAATGACTCGACATGTTTGCAATCGACTCGACGTCTTGGAAAATGACTCGACATCTTGGAGATCGAGTCATTCTTTCCTAGTGGTGATTAAATAGTTGTGTCACAGTATACTTCAACTGTGAATGTTAAAAGAACTAACTAACGAAAGGGACTTTTTAAAATACTCTTTGCATATGAATTGAGGTGAAAAGATGCTCTCATATACGATGCGACGTTTACTAATGTTAATTCCTGTTTTACTTGGAATGACTTTAGTTACGTTCTCTATCGTTCATTTAATTCCAGGGAATCCTGCTCAAGTAATTTTAGGACAGGGAGCAACAGAAGCGGCAATTAAGGAATTAGAAGATAGTATGGGATTAAATGAACCATATTTTGTACAATATTTTATTTATCTTAAAGGACTCCTGCAAGGTGATTTGGGAACATCGTTAAAAACAAAAACTGCTATTGCCAAAGAAATATGGCCATATATTGCAGCAACATTTGAATTAACGTTTTTTGCAATGTTATTTGCAGTGTTTGTAGGGGTAAATGCAGGGATTATTAGTGCATGGAAACAAAATTCTTGGTTTGACTTTTTGGCAATGTTTATCGCACTTGTCGGTGTGTCAATTCCAGTTTTTTGGCTAGCTTTAATGCAGCAATGGGTGTTTGCGCAAGAGTTAAGTTGGTTTCCTGCAAACGGGAGGCAAAACAGCCGGGATCCAGTTGAAGCGATAACTTATTTTTATGTTATTGATACGATGATTAAGATGGATTTTGCAAAACTGGTTACAACACTTAAACATTTAGTGTTACCGAGTATTGCTTTAGGAACGATTCCGATGGCAATTATTGCCAGAATGACACGTTCAAGTATGTTAGAAGTAATGAATTCTGATTATATAAGAACTGTGAGGGCGAAGGGGTCTGGTCAGTTTTTAATCATCTATAAACATGCATTAAAAAATGCAATGATTCCAGTACTTACAGTTATTGGTCTTCAGACAGGTGTCTTATTAGGTGGGGCAATTCTTACAGAAACGATATTTAGTTGGCCTGGTATAGGGCGTTATATATTTGAAGCGATTAATTTCCGGGATTATCCCGTAATTCAATCAGGTATTTTAGTCGTAGCTTTTATTTTCGTTTTTATAAATTTAATTGTTGATTTACTTTATACCTATATTGATCCAAGGATAAAATATTAGAAGGGGCTGATAATATGAGAAGTGAAGAAAAGATCGATGAAGCATTATTTGACCCCGTAGAATTCCCGGAAGAGGAAGAGCCAAAGGCGACATCACCGTGGCGTGATACATATAGGCAACTACGTAAAAATAATTTCGCTATAGCTGGGTTTATCATTATTATTTTCTTCATTGTATTGGGAATATTGGCTCCTTGGCTTACCCCATATGGATATGAAGAACAAGTATTAGTTAATCGACTAAAGCCACCCTCTTCTGATCACTGGTTAGGAACAGATGATGTCGGTAGAGATATATTTACTAGAATTGCATTTGGTGCTAGGATTTCACTTCAAGTTGGTTTTTTTGCAGTTTCGGGGGCACTTGTCTTTGGAACGCTACTAGGTATGATTGCAGGTTATTTTGGTCGTTGGATTGATATGATTATTTCAAGAATATTTGATATTTTACTTGCTTTTCCAAGTATATTACTTGCGATAGCTATCGTTGCTATATTAGGTGCGTCTTTGCAAAACGCGTTAATCGCTATAGCTATAATAAATATACCGATTTTTGGAAGACTTGTCCGTTCTAAAGTAATAAGTTTACGTGAGGAAGAATTTGTGTTAGCGGCTAAAGCGCAAGGACTGAAAAATGGCCGCATCATTTTCCATCATATTTTGCCAAATAGTTTAGCCCCAATTATTGTTCAAACAACACTAGGCTTTGGGACAGCAATATTAGAAGCGGCAGCACTTGGGTTCTTGGGGCTAGGTGCTCAACCTCCGACACCAGAATGGGGGAAAATGTTAGCTGATTCCAGGGATTTTATCCAACTGGCTCCATGGACATTAATTGCTCCGGGGGTATCAATTATGTTAGTTGTTTTAGGGTTTAACTTAATTGGTGATGGATTAAGAGACGCCCTTGATCCAAAAATGAAAAATTAATAAATTGTTATTTAGTCTAAAACTTGGAGATACATTCATCCAAGTTTTAATTTTTTAATAGACTATTTTCCTATATAGCGTTGTATTATTATAGAATATTATGTATAATAATGCTATAATTAAATAGACTGAATTTTTTATTTAGATTAAATATTTTCGTTTAATTGAATGTTATGTGGGGGAAAATTCATGGGAAGAGAAGAGATGCTAGACTTTTTAAAAAGAATCGCTGATGGGATTTCTGTAATGTTTGGGAGTAACTGTGAGGTCGTTATACATGACTTGGAAAATAGTGAATCTTCTATCCTATATATAACGAACAGTCATGTTACAGACCGTGAAGTAGGGAATAAGCTCGATTTATTAGGAACAAGAGATATTGATGAGCTGTATAAAGGTGTAGATCTAGTTAATTTAAACGGGATTTCTAAAAATAATCATTTATTAAAGTGCTCTACATTTCATGCTAAAGGGGAAGATTATCATTTTGCACTTGGGGTGAATTTTGATTACACAAATGTTCTCATGATTCAAAACTTAGTAAATGATTTTACTCGCGTAGGTGACAATATTGAAATTGCAGCAAGTGAAAAAGATGAGAACTTGGAGCAAAAGTTAGATGAGTTTTATAAAAAAGCGGTAAATCATATTGGAAAACCAATTCCATTTATGAGAAAAAGAGAACGGGTAGAAATGATTCGATTTTTACAAGATAAAGGGGCTTTTTCAATCCATAAAAGCATTCCGATAATTGCTGAAAAAATGAAGGTTTCACGATATACAATATACAATTATTTAAGAGAAATAAAAAATGAGCAGGCACACAAAATATAATGCCTGCTCATTTTTAATGTTCACAAATAACTTTCTTATTGATGATTCTTCGTCTAACTCTGACACACGGAAGTACTGTTCTTAACCCTGCAGGACACTTCCAACTTTGTTCTTTTCGTTATCCATATTGTTCATCGACCTCATCGCATTTAGTACAACAAGCAAAATAGCGCCTACATGAGCGATGATAGCAATCCAGATAGTTAACCAGCCAGGTATGACAAGTAGAAGGGTGATTAATATAAGACCTAGAGCAAAAGAAATATTTTGTTTAGTGCCAATCTGAAGCGAAATGTGCCGGTTTCGGAAATAATGTGCCGATCTGAAGCGAAATGTGCCGTTTTCAGAAATAATGTGCCAATCTAAAGGAAGATGTGCCGGTTTTCGGAAATAATGTGCCGATCTGAAGGAAGATGTGCCGTTTTCGGAAATAATGTGCCAATCTGAAGGAAGATGTGCCGTTTTCAGAAATAATGTGCCAATCTGAAGCGAAATGTGCCGGTTTTCGGAAATAATGTGCCAATCTAAAGGAAGATGTGCCGTTTTCGGAAATAATGTGCCAATCTGAAGCGAAATGTATTATATGTAAAGCCTTTCTGCTTGTGAGATCGTATATGGAGTTTTGTTAAGTCATCATTCATGAGAGTAATGTCTGCTGTTTCAAAAGAGGTGTCTGTCCCGGCACCGCTCATTGCAATAGCAACTGTTGCATTTGCCAGAGCCGGTGCATCATTCATTCCATCTCCAATCATTGCTACTGAATGATCAGATTGATTTCTTCTATTAACACAGTCAAGTTTGTTTGTTGCACCGTTTTTGTTATGGAAAGATAGACAAATAACGATAATGAACTAACAACAAGTAATTGAATAAAAGATGTGGTAATACTTGGCACATCTTAAAATATATCCAACCTATATTGAAAAATTTTTAAATTAGCTTTACAATTACTTATATAATAGATAATATTAATACCAAGAAATAAGTTCACATGGTTTGAGACATACACATGCGACAATCTTGATAGATCAACTTATACCGACTACTGATATTGCCGACGGATTAGGTAATACACTTGAAATGATTTACCCGAGTTTATGCCCACTCGTTGAAAAAAATCTAACGAAAAACAGTCCGTTCCTTTAGTGAAAGCGTATCATTTGGTGCTGAATAATAAAAACAGTCATCTTTAAACGTTGTTATATCAATGGTTTGAAGTGACTCATAGATATTTTATTACTAGGAGTGCTTGTAAACAAGCTGAGATCGAAGTGTGACTTCGGGATTCTTATAACCTGATCTAGTTAAAACTAGCGAAGGGAAGTGATGTATTGCTATTCGAGACTTGCTATTAGCAAACCACTTTCCTGTATATATTCAGAAAAGTGGTTTTTTGATTATAAGTTAGGTAAGAATTAAAGGAGGTCAAATGAAAGGCTTACATATAATTTCAACTGGAAAACAATCAACGGATGAATTTATAAAAAAGGTTAAAGCAATTCATGCAAAGATAGACTTTATTCATATACGTGAGAGGAATTGGACTGCTAAGGATCACATTGCTGTTATAAGAAAACTTATTGCAGTTGGAGTAGACCCTAAAAAAATCATTATTAATGATCGGGTTGATATTGCTGTGACAGGGCGTGTAGGTGGCGTACAGCTAACCTCTCATAGCCTAGATGTATGTGATGTTAAAAAGTACTTTCCTTCATTACAAATAGGTTGTTCTGTACATAGTGTAGAGGAAGCGTTGGAGAAGGAAGAACAAGGAGCGAACTATTTAATTTATGGTCATATTTTTAAGACAAATTCAAAAATAGGATTACCTCCACGAGGCCTAAAAAATTTGAGCAAGATCACTAGTAGCGTAAAGGTTCCCGTCATTGCCATAGGAGGGATTACACCAATTAATCTTTCTACTGTTTTACAGGAAGGAGCAAGTGGCATTGCAGTTTTGTCAGGGATATTGCTTGCAGAAGATTGTACGATTGCTACCTTGAAATATCGAGAGAAATTAGACGAAAAGAGGTGAAATAAATGAAATTACATATCAATGGTTCCGTAGTAGAAATACCTAGAACGATCAAAACGATTTCACAACTAATTAATCATTTTGATTTTAGGACTCCTGTCATTATTGTCGAGCATAATAATGTTATTTTACAAAATGGAGAACATGAAACTACTCAAATAAATGATGGAGATAAAATTGAATTTGTTCAGTTTGTTGGTGGAGGTTGATTTTTTCAAATGTAGATAAAAAATAAATGGAGGGAAAACGATGTTAAAAATAGGAGATTACGAGTTTACATCAAGATTATTTCTAGGAACAGGCAAATTTTCAGATTTTGATATTCAAAAAGAAGCAGTCATTGCTTCGGAGACAGAAGTGTTAACATTTGCAGTAAGAAGGATGAATATTTTTGAGCCTAGTCAACCCAATTTTTTAGAAAAGATAGATTTAGATAAGTACAAATTTTTACCAAATACTGCCGGAGCAAAAACTGCGGAAGAAGCAGTTAGAATTGCTAAATTAGCACAAGCTTCGGGAATTTGTCATATGGTAAAGGTTGAAATTATCGGCTGTGATAAAACATTGCTGCCAGACCCAGTAGAAACATTGAAGGCGTCAGAACAGCTATTAAATGAAGGGTTTACCGTTTTAACCTATACATCAGATGATGTTGTACTTGCTAGAAGGTTGGAAGAATTAGGAGTTCATGCTGTGATGCCGGGTGCCTCACCAATTGGTTCTGGGCAAGGGATTATTAATCCATTAAATTTGAGTTTCATTACAGAACAAGCTACTATTCCCGTTATTGTAGATGCTGGAATTGGTTCTCCGAAAGATGCTATTTTTGCAATGGAGTTAGGGGCGGATGCAGTGCTGTTAAATACAGCCGTTTCCGGAGCAAAAGATCCGGTTAAAATGGCAAAAGCGATGAAATTAGCAATCGAAGCAGGGAAGCTTGGCTATGAAGCTGGTAGAATACCGATGAAAAGAACGGCGACAGCAAGCAGCCCTTTAGAAGGGATTAGTTTATAATGATGGATCGTTACTCTAGACAAATTTTGTTTCCTTCTATTGGGGAAGGGGGACAGCAAAAGTTAGCAAAAAAGCATGTATTAATAATAGGAATTGGAACACTTGGTACCCAGAGTTCTGAAATGCTAACAAGAGCGGGAATTGGAAAACTAACCATTGTTGATCGTGATTATATCGAATGGAGTAATTTACAAAGACAACAATTGTATATAGAGGAAGATGCAAAAAATCGTACACCAAAAGCAGTGGCTGCAAAAGAGAGGTTGCAGGCGATTAATTCAGAGGTTGAAATTGAAGCAAGAATTATCGATGTAACGCCGGTTGAATTGGAAGAACTTGTAGAAGGCGTAGATTTAATTTTAGATGCAACCGATAATTTTGATATTCGGATGATGATGAATGATATTTCACAAAAACATCAAATACCGTGGATTTATGGCTCTTGTGTAGGAAGTTATGGGATGAGTTTTACGATTGTTCCTAAAGAAACACCATGTCTTCATTGTCTAATGGAAACAGTGCCGGTTGGCGGACCGACTTGTGATACTGCTGGTATTATCCACCCAGCTGCCAGTCAAGTTGTTGTGCACCAAACGACGGAAGCGTTAAAAATATTGACCGATAATTATGATGCTTTAAGAAAAAAACTAATCTCTTTTGATGTTTGGACAAATCAAATTGTTCAAATGAATGTTTCATCAATGAAGAAGGTAGATTGTGCTTCTTGTGGTGAGAAAGCAACATATCCATTTTTACAATTTGATGAGCAGACAAAAACTGCTGTTTTATGTGGTCGGTCATCCGTACAAGTTAGACCGCCAAACGTGCAGCAACGTAATTTGAAGCAACTGGCTCAACAGTTGGAAAAAACAGGCGGAAAAGTGGAAGCGAATGCCTTTCTTTTATCCTTTACAATCGGTGATGAAAGAATGGTTGTTTTTGAAGACGGCAGAGCACTAGTTCACGGAACGAATGATGTTGAAAAAGCAAAGACATTGTATCATCGTTATTTGAGTTAACTAAGGGATGTGAAATTGTGCAATCCAACGCAGGCGCTCGGAATTTTATTGAATTATATAAACAAATGATTCGCATTCGTTATTTTGAAAAAGAAGTGGAACGGAATATGAAAAAAGGACTGTTTCATGGTACAACACACCTTTGTATAGGGCAAGAAGCTACAGCCGTTGGGGTCTGTGCTATGTTACTAGAAGGCGATAAAATTACAAGTACCCATCGAGGCCATGGACATTCCATTGCCATGGGTGCAGATATAAATAAAATGATGGCAGAAATATTCGGAAAAGAAACTGGCTACTGTAAGGGGAAAGGCGGATCGATGCATATTTCCGATGTGGAGGCTGGTAATTTGGGCTCTAACGGAATTGTCGGTGGCAGCATTCCGATTGCTGTTGGCTCTGCACTAACAGCACAGTTAGAGGGAAAGGATGAAGTAACCGTTTGTTTTTTTGGAGATGGCGCGACAAACGAGGGAAGTTTTCATGAAGCTTTAAATCTTGCATCTATCTGGAAGCTGCCGGTTGTTTTTGTTTGTGAAAATAATGAATACGGGATGTCTAGTCCGATTACGAAAATGACGAATATTAATGATTTATCGATACGAGCTGAAGCATATGGTTTTCCTGGAGTAACAATCGATGGCAATAATCTTTTAGATGTCCTAGAGGAAGCTGAGAAAGCAGTGCAACGGGCAAGAAATAGGGAAGGACCGACACTTATTGAAGCGAAAACCTATCGATTTAGTGGGCATTCAAAAAGCGATAAACAACTTTATCGTTCAGCTGAAGAAGTGGAGGAGTGGAGAAAAAAAGATCCAATTATGCGATTGGAACGATTCCTTATACAAACTGGTGAAATAGTAGAAAAGGACATGTTCAGAATTAAACAAGAGATTCAAAAAGATGTAGAGAATGCAACTAATTTTGCTTTGGAAAGTAAAGAACCAAGTATGGAAGAGCTTTTTACAGATGTTTATGCATGAGAAGTATGAGCTCATGCTTAAGGGGATGATTGGATGCGTGAGTTAACCTATTTGGAAGCGGTCAGGGAAGCATTAGCACAGAAAATGAGACAAGATAAAAAAGTGTTATTACTAGGTGAGGACATTGGTCAGTATGGGGGAGCTTTTGGTGTTACAAAAGGTCTATTAGCGGAGTTTGGTGAGGAGCGCGTTCGAGATACACCAATTAGTGAACTCGGTATTACAGGCGTTGCAGTTGGGGCAGCATTAACCGGAATGCGACCAGTCGTGGACATTCAGTTTTCAGACTTTTTGACATTAGCACTAGACCAAATTGTCAACCAAGCTGCAAAAATTCGGTATATGTATGGTGGAAGGGGAAGTGTTCCACTTGTTGTCCGTACTCCCAGCGGTTCTGGAACGGGCGCTGCAGCTCAACATTCCCAAAGCTTAGAAGCATGGCTGACCCATATACCCGGGCTTAAAGTGATCCAGCCATCTTCGGCATATGATGCGAAAGGGTTACTTATCTCGGCAATAGAGGATCCTAATCCTGTCATTTTTTATGAACATAAATTACTGTATAAGAAGAAAGCGGAGGTTCCGATTATACCGTATACGATTCCCCTTGGAAAAGCAGCTATAAAAAGGGAAGGCAGTGACATTACAATTGTAGCTACCGGAATCATGGTTGAACGATCTTTGGAAGCGGCGCAAATTTTAGAAAAAGAGCAAGTATCAGTTGAAATTATTGATCCTCGGACTTTAGTGCCTTTAGATGAACAATCAATATTAGACTCCGTTACTAAAACTGGTCGTTTACTTGTTGTTCATGAAGCGGTAAAAAGAAGTGGATATGGAGCGGAAATTGCTAGTATCGTTGCAGAAAAAGCATTCGATAATTTAAAGGCACCGATTAAACGATTAGGAGGACATCCGGTTCCTATTCCTAATAATAAAACTTTAGAAAGTGCTGCTGTTCCGCAAGTGGAGGATATTGTTTTTGAAATAAAAGAACTAATTAGACGATAAAAGGTAGTCGAGATGTATCCCAACTACCTTTAGGAATTTCATTTGTTCACCCATTCATTTATAACGGCTTCGTTTTCTTCGACCCATTTTTTAGCCCCTTCAATAGGTTCTTCTGCGTCTGCTACATAGCTCATTAATGTACCAATTTGTTCGTCATCCATTTTCCAATTTTTTAACCAACGATCAACTTCTGAAAAATCCTCTTCAAAGCCTTGACGAGTTGCATGGTGAATTTTTTCTACCCCGCCGTATACTTCTTTAGGGTCTTCTAAATATTTTAAATCGACTTCAGAAAAAATACGATGTGGATTCCAAAGTGGAGAAACGATAGGTTCTTCTGCTTCTATCGCTTCTTTTATTTCTGTCACCATTGCCGGTTCGGAACTTGGAAGCAGTTCATAGTTTAGTTCATATTCTGTAATAACATCTTCAGTAACTTCCATTGTTCCAGCGCCTGGATCAAATCCAACAATGGCACCTTCAAATAAATCATGATGTTTGTTTAAGTCTTCAATACTATTTATTTCATCCATATATTCCGGAACAACGAGACCAACCTTTGCATTATCGTACCATGTTTCTTCCGAAAAATTGACTTGTTCATTATATTGTTCCAAATAACTAGCATCTTGAACAGGTAACCATACTTCTAAACTAACATCAAGTTCATTATTTGCAAGTGCTGCCATCGTTGTCCCCATATCAAGAAGATTAAAATTCACTTTATACCCTTCTTCTTCCAAAATGACTTTCCACATATTTGTTACGGCGATATTTTCTGCCCAACTAATTTGTCCCATTTCGATAGTTTTTGAGTTTACCTCTTCGTTATTATTAGTACTATCCTCACTCCCACATGCAGCTAATAATCCCAATATAACAATACTTGCTATCACCAATACAGACTTATTCAGTTTATGTTTCATAGATTCCTCCCATAGAAATTTAGTTGCTTTGAGGTGGATCTTTAGGTAAAAACTCGTATATTTCTCCTGTACGAATACTCTTTACAAGGCTTTTTAACCAGAGATAGTATTTTTTAGATTCTTCGAGTAATTGATATTTATTCTCCGCGTTTTCTCGAATAATAGGTGAAACGGATGCATCCTCTATCACTTCACGTAGTAACGTTTGTGCTTGTTTAATCGCAGCCATATTTGTATTAACCTCGCGATCCCACATTTGACAAAAGAAAGCGATAAAAGAGTTAAAGAAATCCTTTTCGGCAATAAATTTATGTTTTCTTTCCCCACGCTGAAACACTTTCTTAACCATCTCTATTTCTTGCAACTTCCTAACGCCTGTGCTCATACTTGGTTTACTCATCCCAAGTTCATCACGCATTTCATCTAATGTCATTTCCTCTTTAAAGTACATGGTTCCATATAGTTGCCCTGTAGAAGGAGTAACACCATAAAGATCCATTGTTTCTGCAATGCCACTAATGACAATATTCTCGGCTTCTTCTATTGTCTTTAGAGCTCGATCATTATGAGAAAGGTTCATTTGCATTTGTACACCTCGAATATTGTTTACTTTGTTAAATTTTTTCTTAACACAGTTTACTTAATATATTTAATATTAACGTAAACAAATTATATGTCAATGTTAAATGATGGCTTTGACAATAATTTTTCGGTGTGTTAAATTTATATTGTTTAGAACGTTAAATTTTTTCTTAACAAACTTAACGAAAAAGGGGGAGGTTCATTTGCAGATTAAAAAACAATTTATTGATGGAAAATGGGTTTATGCTGAGAAAAACAAAAGTAGAGAAATTATTAACCCTTTTAATAATGAAGTGACCGCGAAAGTAACAGAGAGTGATAAAGCAGATGCTAAAAAAGCTATTTTAGCTGCAAGAAATGCTTTTGATCATGGTGAATGGGCAACGTCAGCTATTGAACGAGGAATTATCGTAAGGAAAATAGCTGAATTAATTGAAAGAGATAAGGAAGAACTTGCAAAGCTTGAAACGTTAGATACTGGAAAAACGTTAGAAGAGAGTCGTTGGGATATGGAAGATATTGCAGGAGTATTTGCGTATTATGCAGACATTGCGGATAAAGATGGAGGAGAGATAATTGAGTCTCCAATACCAAATTCTATTAGTAAAGTTGTCTATGAACCAGTAGGAGTTTGTGTACAAATTACACCATGGAATTATCCACTCTTGCAAGCCACATGGAAATTGGCTCCGGCACTTGTTGCTGGGAATACACTTGTTATGAAGCCGAGTGAGATTACGCCATTAACGACGATCAAAGTATTTGAATTAATGGAAGAAGCAGGTGTACCAAAAGGTGTTGTAAACCTTGTATTAGGTTCAGGTAATACGGTAGGTGCAGAGCTTTCAGAGAATCCGGATGTTGATCTTGTCTCGTTTACTGGTGGGATTAAAACAGGAAAAAAAATTATGCAAGCAGCAAGTCATACGGTGAAAAAGGTCGCATTAGAGCTTGGCGGTAAAAATCCGAATATTGTTTTTGCCGATGCAGACTTTGACATTGCGGTAGATCAAGCATTAAATGCTGTCTTTTTCCATGCCGGCCAAATATGTTCAGCGGGGACAAGATTAATTGTGGAAGAGGCAATTCATGATGACTTTGTAGATGCATTGGTGAAGAGAGTAAAGAATATTAAATTAGGAAGTGGATTTGAGGAAGATACAGAAATGGGTCCACTTATTTCTAAAGAGCATTTACAAAAGGTAATAAATTATGTAGACATTGGAATTGAAGAGGGTGCAACCGTTGCAATCGGTGGTAAACAGCCAGATGCAGAAGAACTGAAAAATGGTTTCTTTTATATGCCAACGATTTTAACGAATTGTATGACAGCAATGACTGTTGTTCAAAATGAAGGATTTGGTCCTGTCATTACAATAGAGAAATTTACGACAGAAGATGAGGCGATTGCCTTAGCAAATGATTCTATTTACGGACTATCTGGTGGTGTTTGGACAAAAGATCTCGCTAAAGCAGAGCGTTGTGTTGCAAAAATGCGTATGGGCACTGTTTGGGTTAATGATTTTAATATCTATTTCCCGCATGCACCTTGGGGTGGTTATAAACAATCCGGGTTTGGTCGTGAATTAGGAAAAACAGGATTAGAGGAATATCAAGAACAAAAACATGTTTTCGTTAATCTACAACCAGAGACGATCAATTGGTTTGGAACGAAAGAAAAATAAACGTTATCAGATATAAAAAATAGGAATATAAATACGAGGAGGAACTTAAATGGGATTAAATATGAAAGTTGAACATATGTATACATTTCAACAATTTGAAGTGCCAACAGCCATTAAACATGGAATTGGTGCAACTCAATATGTTGGAGAAGAAGTTAAAAATTTAGGTGTCACAAAAGCCTTATTAGTAACAGACCCTGGAATCTATCAAGCTGGTGTAACAAAGTCTGTAGAGGCATCATTAAAAGAAGCTGGAATCGAAATCGTCTTATTTAATAAAGTAGAACCAAATCCTCCAGTACGTTCTGTTGGAGAAGGTTCTGCGCTATATAAAGAAACTAACTGTAACGGCCTCGTTGCAGTCGGTGGCGGGAGTTCAATGGATACTGCAAAAGCAATTGGAGTAGAGATTTCGCATCATGCATCTGTTTTAGAATATGAAGCGGCAGAAGGTAAAAAGCCACTTGAAAATCGAATTCCGCCATTAACAACAATTCCAACAACAGCAGGTACTGGTTCAGAGGTAACACAATGGGCAGTTATTACTGATGAAGAACGTGAGTATAAGTTTAATACGGGCGGACCATTAATTGCGGCACATTTAACGATTATTGACCCAGAACTTCATGTGTCTATGCCCCCACATGTAACAGCAATGACTGGGATTGATGCATTAGCACATGCGATTGAATGTTATACAATGCATTATGCACAACCAATAACTGATGCGGTGGCATTACTTGCAATAGAGTATGTGGCAAAATATATTCGTCGTGCCTACGCTGATGGCGGAGATATAGAAGCGCGTTATGGTATGGCGCAAGCTGCTATGCTTGCAGGACTTTCATATGGAAGTGAATCAGCTGGAGCTGCACATGCAATGTCCCAAACACTCGGCGGCATTATTCCAGTAGCACATGGACAATGTGTAGCAGCAATGATGGGGCCTGTTATGGAGTACAACTGGAAAGGTCATCCGGCAAAATTTGCTCGAATTGCTAAAGCGCTTGGAGTAAACACGTCAAATATGACGACAGAAGAAGCAGCAAAAGCGGCTGTAAACGAAGTATACAAGTTAGTAGAAGATTTGGATATTCCAAGTCTCGAAGAACAAGGGGTTTCACCAGATTTAATTGAAAGACTATCGGAAGAAGCACTGAAAGATCCACAAACAGTTGGAAATCCAAGAGATGTAACGTTAAAGGACTATGAGTGGATGTATAAAAGATGCTTTAACATCGTGCCAAAAACAGTTTAATTTCCAAAAGGAGCTGTCTAAAAAGTCTGTTACAGGGATTTAAAGCCCGGGAATGCTGATTTAACGGCATTATCGGGCTTTGCTTCTATAAGTTAGATTGAAAAACTTCTTTCGAACAGCTCCGTTTTAAATAAGTGAGCTTGTGACGGATGGCTGAGGCGATACTATAAAATTAAGAAAGTTTATAAACTATCTTTAATCAATGCACGTACTTCTTCATCTTTTTCTTGATGAAGCAGATCAACAATTTTACTACCTACAATGACTCCATCACAATGTTTGCTCAACTCATGCGCTTGTTCTGAACTTGATACACCGAAACCTGCTAACACTGGTACATTACTATATTTTTTTAATGTTTCTAAATAAGAATAAACTCGCTCATGATGAGTTTCCCTTGCTCCCGTTGTTCCAGTAACTGAAACAGCATATAAAAAACCTTCTGATCTTCTTGCAATTTTTTTTAATCTATCAGGTGTGCTTGTAAGTGCGGCAAGACGAATAAAAGCGATATGATGCTTCGAGAAAGACTCGGCAACTAACGCTTCTTCTTCTAATGGCACATCTGGAATGATAAGTCCATCGACTCCTACTTGTTCACAGTCTGCTGCAAATTTTTCAATCCCATATGCGTATATCGGATTAATATATGTCATTAAAATAATAGGTACTTTGCGTTCCTCTTTAAAAGGTTCTAGAATTTCTAAAACTTTCGCTAAAGTTGTCCCATACTCTAAAGCCCTTATACTAGCCTCTTGTATGATAGGGCCGTCTGCGACAGGATCCGAAAAAGGAATCCCTAACTCAATCGCAGCAACACCGCTTTCCTCAAGAAATTCTATTCGACTTTTTAATTTATTAAGTCCACCGTCTCCCGCGACAATGTAGGGAACAAATAAATTCTCATTGTTTGCAAGTTTATTATTAAAATAGTTTTTGATTTTCTCCTTACCCATTTTGATTTCCCTCTAATCTTTCTTTTACTTGTTGTACATCTTTGTCTCCGCGTCCAGATAAACAAATGACAATGGTATCATTAGGATCAATTTGTTTCGCTAACTTCATTGCATAAGCAATGGCATGAGAGCTCTCCAAGGCAGGGATTATCCCTTCTGTTTTAGATAATAACTGAAAAGCTTCTAGTGCTTCTTCGTCTGTAATCGAGTCATAAGTCACTCGTTTTGTTTCGGCTAAATGGCTATGTTCTGGTCCGACCCCAGGATAGTCTAATCCTGCAGAAATGGAGAAAGCTTCTTGTATTTGACCCGCATCTGATTGTAAAAGTTTTGTCATTGTTCCGTGTAAAATTCCTGTTTTTCCGGATGTTAATGTTGCTGCATGTTTATTGGATGAAAGACCAAGACCACCTGCTTCGATACCGTATAATTTGACTTCGTTATTTTCAATAAATGGATAAAACATCCCCATTGCGTTACTTCCCCCGCCAACTGCTGCGATGACATGATCAGGGAGCATTCCTGTTTTATCCAGCATTTGCCGTTTCGTTTCTGAACCAATAACAGACTGAAAATCACGGACAATTTGTGGGAAAGGATGTGGCCCAACGACTGAACCAAGAATATAATGAGTATCCTCTACATGACTCACCCAGTAGCGTAACGCCTCGTTAACCGCATCTTTTAACGTACCACTTCCTTGTGCGACACTTTCAACCTTTGCACCAAGAAGTTCCATACGAAACACATTTAAAGCTTGGCGCTTTACATCAACTTCCCCCATAAATACGATACATTCGAGATCCAATAATGCACATATAGTTGCAGTAGCAACACCGTGTTGACCGGCTCCCGTTTCAGCAACAATTTTTTTCTTCCCCATGCGTTTTGCTAGTAAAGCTTGCGCAATCGAGTTATTAATTTTGTGAGCTCCAGTATGGTTTAAATCTTCTCGCTTCAAGAAAACTTTTGCTCCTCCAAGATGTCGAGATAGATTATCAGCTTCATAAAGCGGCGTTTCACGACCAACATATTCTTTTAAATAATAATCTAATTCTTGTTGAAAAGCTTTGTCTTTTTTAGACTCTTCATATGCTTTCTCTAATTCTAGTAAAGCCGGCATTAGTAATTCCGGGACAAATCGGCCTCCAAAACTTCCGTAGCGGCCGTGTTCGTTTGGCATTGTATAAGACGTCAATTTATTTCAACCTTTCTGTGTGATTTCTTTTTTTGTTCGTTTTAAAAATGATTGTATCTTCTGATGATCTTTCACGCCATCTGTCTCCACACCACTTGATATATCTACACCAATTGGCCGAACAGATTCAATTGCTTGCTGGACATTTGCCTCATTTAGACCACCTGCTAAAATTAATTTACGTTTATCAATTTGTAATTCTTCGATCGTCTTCCAATTAAATACTTTCCCGGAGCCACCACGGTATTTTTCTCCAGGGCTATCAATCAATAAATAATCACAAGGGTAATGGTGGATTGTTTTCGGATCAACTGTGTGAATAGAAAAAGCTTTGATAATTGGATAAGGCAATTGAGTAGCAACATGTGCTGGTTCATCACCATGTAATTGAACGTAATCTAATCCAACTAATTTTGTAATATGTTTCATGTTTTCTACAGACTCATTCACAAAAACTCCGACTTTCTTAATCTTTGGTGATAATTGTCTCGTAATGTTAGCAGCGTCTATAGGGGAAATTCTTCGGTTACTCGGTGCGAAAACGAATCCAATAAAATCAGCTCCAGCTTCTTGAACCGTCATAGCTGCGTCTATTGTTTTGATTCCACATATTTTAACAAGCATGTTATATCCTCGCTTTATTTGTTGATAAAGGTATTTGTAGATGTTGTATCGTTTCTGCAACATTATTTGCGCGCATTAATGTTTCGCCAACTAATATAGACTTTGCTCTAGCTTTTGCAACTGTTTCTACATCTTCCTTTGTCTGAATACCACTTTCACTAATCAAAATCGTCTCGGGATCTGTTACCATGCTGGCAAGTCGTGTAGTTGTATCAAGGTCAACATGGAATGTCTTTAAATCACGATTATTAATGCCAATAATCTTAGCGTTAAGATTTAATATTCTTTCCATTTCTTCTTTATTATGAACTTCACATAAAACTTCCAATTCATTTTCTATTGAATATTCGTATAGTTTTTTTAGGTCTGCGTCAGTCAGTGCAGCTGCAATCAGTAAAATAATATTTGCACCCGCTGCTTTGGCACGATCAATCTGAATCTTATCGATAATAAAATCTTTACATAGGATTGGGATATCCACGATTTCTCGAATAGCACGTAAGTCTTCCATGCTTCCTTTAAAAAATGGAGTATCTGTAAGTACAGAAATAGCACTTGCCCCATTCTCAGCGTAGATTTTTGCCTGGTGTATAGGATCTACATTTTGGTTGATCATTCCTTTAGAAGGGGAAGCTCTTTTAATCTCGGCAATAACACTCATTGTTGATTTATCGTTAACTATTTGTTGAAACGGTTTTACTTTTTTATCAATCGCTACTTGATCAAACGTTTGATTAAGGAGATGTGCAACTTCTTTTTTCTTTTCTGTAATAATCTTATCTAAAATGGTCATCTATATCGCCTCACTTGTCAGTTGTTTACTATATTTAACTAATTTATTCAACCGTTCTAAAGCCGCACCTGATGCGATACTTTCACGAGCCATATCAATCCCGTCTTGAATAGTGGCGGTTTTTCCATTGGCAAAAAGTCCAATTCCTCCATTTAGTAAAACAGTATCTAAATAAGGACTTGCTTCATTGTTTAAAACACTTAGTAAAATAGCGGCATTATCTTTTGTGTCTCCACCTCGAATCTCTTCATTAGAATAAGTAGGTAATCCTACTTCACTAGGGTGGAGAGTAAACGATGTGAGCTCACCATTTTCAAGTAAGACGAGGTGGTTTTCACCAGCTAAAGAAGCTTCATCCATAAAACCTGCACCATTTACAACCACTGCACGCTTTCTACCGAGTTTTTTAAGTGATTCGGCTACTGTTTCTAATGTATTTCTTTGATAAACGCCCATTAACTGGGACGCAAGTTCAATCGGATTTGTAAGAGGACCAATCAGATTAAAAATAGTCGGCAGTCCTAATTCTTGACGGATTTTCATAAACGGACGTAATTTTGCATGAACATGTGGAGCAAATAAAAAGGCGATGTTATTTTCTTCTAATAATTCTTCTGTATGTTCTTTTGTAAAAGAGAGCGAGACTCCCAAATGTTCCAGTACATCGGCACTCCCTGTTTTACTAGAAATACTTCGGTTTCCATGCTTCGCTACTTTTACTCCCGCTCCTGCTAGGACAAATGCTGTTGTTGTACTAATATTAAAACTATTTGATCTGTCTCCACCGGTGCCACAATTATCCATTACATTAGGTAAGTCTATCTCACTCATTTCTGACTGAGCTCGAATAACCTCAACAATTCCAGCAATTTCATCAGCTGTTTCGCCTTTAATTCGTAGTGCTGTTAAAAAAGCAGAAATCTCTGTATCTGTAATGTCGCTACTGAAACAATTATTTGTCGCCTCTTTCATTTCGTTTATAGTTAAGTTCTCACGGTTCATTAATTTTTCAAGATATGTTTTCATTTGAAAATCTCCTTTCCATTATTTTATTTCCGTTCAGATTCGATAACGATTTAGCTTTATGAAGTGTCTCTGCATATTCTTTTTCAGGGATAGAATCTGCAACTATTCCAGCGCCTGTTTGTAAATAAGCTTTGTTGTCTTTTATGACGAGAGATCGAATGGCAATCGCTAAGTTGATATCATGATTAAAGGAAATATAGCCAATCCCTCCTGCGTAAACTCCTCTTCGTTCTGTTTCAATTTCATTAATAATTTGCATCGCACGTTCTTTCGGAGAACCTGAAACCGTTCCAGCAGGTAAGCAGGCAATTAACGCATCCAAACTCGTTTTATTTTTCTGCAATAGACCATGAACCTCAGAAACGATGTGCATAACATGTTCGTATTTAATAACATCTTGATAAACTGGTACATGTATACTAGCTTTTTCACAAACTGTGTTTAAATCAGTTTTACTTAATTTTACAAGCATA
Source organism: Pseudogracilibacillus sp. SO30301A (assembly GCF_037072025.1). Taxonomy (NCBI): domain Bacteria; kingdom Bacillati; phylum Bacillota; class Bacilli; order Caryophanales; family Bacillaceae; genus Pseudogracilibacillus; species Pseudogracilibacillus sp. SO30301A. The sequence goes on from NZ_JAXHDD010000060.1 coordinate 18,601, forward strand.
TCATGTTCTGAAAGTTCTTTTGGATCAGATAATAGTTCATTCTCTAATGCCTCATCTTCTACTATGGAAATACCTCTAGGTCTTGTTCCAGCAATTGGATTTGTTACGACTTGATCCCCACTTGTTTGCACGAGACTTTCAGGCGAAGCGCCGATAATTAAATAGTCCGTAAAATCAATGTAAAACATATAGGGCGACGGATTAGCAGTCCGTAGTTCTCTGTAAAATGAAAATGCATCTCCATTCAGTTCTGCAATCATTCGTTGGGATAGGACAATTTGTTCCGCTTCATTGTTTGCAATATATCTTTTCGCCTTTTTAACATTTTCTATAAACTTTTCTTTTGAAATTTGGGCTTTAAATATTACATCATTATTTTCTGGATCTGGGATAGTAATTTGCTTGTCAAGCTCGTTATTTATTTGTAATAATCGTTTCTCTAAATCTTTTTCTGTGGCGTCATCAAGATTAACCGTTAAAATATGAGCCTTTTCCGTTCGGTGTTCATAGATAATAATCGTATGATACATCATGAAATGGTAATCTGGCATGTTTGCCACGTCCGATAATTCCTCACCGAGATCGGCAAATTGTCGAATTGCATCGTATGCGACATAACCAATTGCTCCGCCAGTAAAAGGTAGAGGAAGGTCAAAATCGAACTTTGGAAAACTTTCCTTCAAATAATCTATAACATGTTGGTTAAAGGTTTTCTCTTCGTTAGTAATTAGATCAATCACTTTGGTTTTATTTCCATATCCAACTACTTCTTGATAGGGGTTTGCTCCAATATAGGAGTATTTCCCTTTTGTTTCATGTTGGAAGGAACTTTCAAGCAAAAATTTCTTTTTTCCTTTTAATCGTTTAAATATCCCAACAGGTGTTAGAGTATCTGCATTTCTTTGTATCAATTTATAATTAATTTTTTGTTTAATCATTTTAATACCTCCGTGAAATAAAAAAGTCCCCTACAAACACATGTAATATGCTTGTAGAGGACGATATTTTAACCGTGGTGCCACCTCAGATTAAAGAAAGTTCACTTTCTTTATCTCAAATCAGATACGGGATATAAAAATCCGATATCCTATCCGTGTAACGTCGGAAAAACGTTTTTCCCTACTAAACATTGGATGTTTTTCAAGAAAACTCTTGTAAGTCCATTCGGTCCCTATCTACATACTGGGATCCCACCATCCCCAGCTCTCTTTCATGCTTCTTAAAGACGTACTTCTCTTACGCATCGATTTGATATTGTATAAAGTAAAAGACTTTTTAAAAACAAAAAAACCCTTCATCCGAAAAAAGGACGAGGACTTCGCGGTACCACCTTTATTAGCTAATCATAGCTCACTTTGGTAAATAGAACAAAATACAGTTCTATTTGTCTCTTATAACGTAGAGTCAAATTCGTCAAAGCCTACTCCATAATGTTTCGGTTTGAAAGCTCGAAAGTCCATTCATTTACTCAGTCACACCAGTTCTCAGCACCACTGGCTCTCTAAAGTGCCTAAAAGTAAATTACTACTCTTTCTCATCGCTAAATATTTTAATTATTCTAATCTTAAGTGAAATTTTTTGAAAAGTCAAGAGAAATTAAAATAAAATAAGTTTTGCGGAAGATTTTTTGAGATCAGAATATAAGCTGTTCGGTGTTCCCTATTTATATATATACCTTAGCACACAGAACCTTTTTCATAGTAGGACACTGACCCTGTTCCTAGTGCCCCGTTATTTTCCTTCAAGGGCTTTTCTAGTTTCTTGGTGGTTCATGGTTCAGTATTTTAATGAGTCTAATGAATGCTTGAAATTCTTCTGTTGTAAAATCCTCAAGGTTTTTTAAATGCTTTCCATATTCTTTTTCATCGAGTTTTCTGTGATATTCATATACAACATGTCCTTTTGCAGTGAGCTCGATAAATAATTCCCTATGATTGTTGGGATTTCTGTATTTCACAACCAATCCCTTTTTTGTTAGTTTATGTACAATTTGCGAAACGGCACTTTTTGTACGGTTTGTTATTTCTGCCATTTCGGAGGTAGTAATTTTTGTATGGTTTCCAATTAAGTCAAGTGTATGAGCCTCCATCATAAAAAGCTCATCTTCTGTCCCGTATTTTCTGGGAATACTCTCATATTTACTAATTAATCTGGAGGTCTCATACAGTGTTTCCATTAGTTCATTAAAGACTGCTTTTCTATCCACTGATCTAATCCCCTCTGTTGTTATTTCATAGTAACAAAGGAGAGCCATGAACTGGAGTAATCAAACCCCTTTTTGGCTCCCTTATTGACTTCACACCTTATTTCTTAACACCGTTTTTCTTTCAATGCTTTTCCCAATCGATGCAACGCCCCTTCCAGTGCATCCGTTGGCAATGCTAAATTGATTCGCTCGAAGCCGTTCCCTTCTTCGCCAAATATATATCCTTCGTCTGTAAAAAATGCTGCATCGATATGCAGGAATTCTTCAAGTTCTTCATTTGTCATCCCTAGAGCATTAAAGTCCAGCCATTGCAGGTAAGTCCCTTCAATCAATGGTGCTTTTATTTCGGAAAAGTTTTCTTTAAAATAATTGTGCACCAGGTGCTGGTTCGTATCGATTACACGGAGCAATTCATCAAGCCAGGCCTCCGACTTCGTATAAGCCAATTCGCAAGCCTTAAGCCCTAGAATGCCGACCATATCTCCTCTTACCTTTTCCAATTCACGACTGAACTTCTTTCTGACCACCTTATTTGAGATAATAATATTGGAGGTCATCATTCCTGCCAGATTAAAAGTTTTTGATGGTGCGGTGCATGTAATCAGCCTGTCATTTAACTTTTCATCTAACGCAGCAAAAACCGTATGCTTATGCCCCGGCATGACAAAATCATACCATACCTCATCTGAAATAACAAAGAGATCATTTTCAACCACAATTTCTGCTAATTTTTCCAATTCGTCTTTCCGCCATACTCTTCCTACCGGGTTATGCGGACTGCAGAATAATAAAATTTTATTCTCCGGGTCTCTCGCGGCTTCTGCAAAACGTTCGAAGTCAATGGTATATTCCCCATTATGATGAACTAGAGGTACATTCACTTCCTTCCGTGCATTATCCACAATTGCTGATTCAAACGGATAATAGACAGGACGGAAAATGATAACGCCGTCTCCATTTTCAGAAAGTGCCCGGATAGCGGTATAAAAGGCTGAAACAATACCCGGTGTATTCACAATCCATTCTTTTTCAATATCCCAGCCATGCCTTTTTTTCTGCCAGTCGACAACAGCATTCAAAAAAGCATCATAAGGTCCAGTATAGCCTAGGATTGCATCATCCAAAAAGTCCTTTAAACCGTCTATAATTTCCGGGGCATTTTTAAATTCCATATCTGCGACAGATAGCGGGATCACATCATCAGGAACATTCGGATTCCATTGATACATTTGCTCCCATTTATAGGAACCCGTATTTTTTCGGTTCACTCTGGTTGTAAAATCATATCCCATTTTTATAAGCACATCCCATTATTATTTTTTTCCAAAAAGCTTTATTTTGACAAAAAGTCCGCCGCAAATTTAGCAGTGGTTAACACACCATAGATTAGCGCATTTTCATCAATATCAAATTTCTCATTGTGATGTTCTGCACCGCTGCCGTATGTGTCATTACGAACACCAATAAAAGCAAAAAGCGTCGGGGCAATTGCTGCGTATCGACTAAACGATTCGGATGCAAACCACTGAATATCCTTAATAGCAGCACCTGGCAGCACTTCTTCCACTCCTATTTTGGCAAGTTCAGCTAATTTCTGATCATTAATTACCGGCTGCCCGGCGACTCCAAATCCTTTGCTGAATGTAACCGTGCAATTATGTGCTTGAGCCGTATGTTCTGCCACTTTTTTAATTATTTCTACGGCCTTCTTTCCTTCTTTCATATCGTAAAAGCGGAGGGTTCCCCCAATATCCACTTTATCCGGAATAACATTGAGCGCCGTACCGCCATGAATCGTGGTTATACCGAGCGTAACCGTTTTTGTTACATCGACCTGATTCGTCCATGCATTTGTTAATCCCGTTAAAATGTTGGCAGCGGCGAATACCGGATTAACGGAAAGGTCCGGTCGGGCACCGTGACCGCTTCTTCCATGAACGGAGAAATCAATTAGTGCCGCTCCCGCCATTCTTGGTCCTGGTTCCACACTAACTGTGCCGCTGTCCATAAATGCGGTTAAGTGATTCCCATAAACAGCTTCAATTTCTTTACTTTCAAGATGCTTCACCATCACCTCAATGCCAGAACCAATTTCCTCTCCCTCTTCAAAAATAAAATATATTTTCCCGCTAAAGTGATCCTTCATCTCACTTAATATTTTTATGGTAGTCAGGACAATCGCCATATGGCCATCATGCCCGCAAGCATGCATGACTCCCGGGGTTTTTGAAATATATTTCCGCGGACCAGCAAGATTGTTCGGGTTCTCCTCCACCGGCAGCGCATCAATATCTGCTCTGATTCCTAGCGTTTTCCCAGTCTTACCAGTATCAAGTAATGCCGTAAAACCAGTGCTCCCGTCAATTTCTTCAATTTGGAGACCCAGTTTCTTCACTTCTTCTTTTAAAAACTTCGCTGTATCGTACTCTTCCGAACTCAGTTCCGGATGTTCATGTAAATACTTACGCAGGTAAATCGTCTCTGGTTCTAACTCTTTCGCTCTCTTTTGGATAAATACATTTACCTCTGTCATGGTATTCATTTCTCTCATCCTTTCCTATTTAAAAGACAATGCTTCCTTCTTATACGGAACCGCCAGTCCAGCCGATTGATGTTAAAATAACCAGGATTACAAAACCAACGAGCATAAAAATGATGACTGCAGGCAATACCCAGCGTACCCATTTTGTGAAGGTTACCCCTGCTGCTACACAAGATCCGACTGTCCACCCAAGTACAGGAGAAATCATATTTGTAAAACCATCGCCAAACTGAAACGCTTGGATCGCCACCTGTTTTGGAAGATGAAGCGTTTCTGCAATTGGTTCAATGATCGGGATCAAAATGGCTGCTTTACTTGTAGCCGATGGGATAAGCGGATTCAGTATCGAAATTATAAACGACATTCCTACTGTCGCAAAGCTCCGATTGATCTCCATCAAAGGCTTTGTCATGTAGAATACAATGGAATCCAGAATATTCCCTTCTGTTAGAATGATAGACATTACTCTTGCCAAACCAATTATAAAGGCGATGAAAGCCATGGAAGCAAGACCCTTGGCAAAGCTGTCCCCTATCTTATCAAACGACATCTGTGTCAATAATCCAATAACAATCGCGGTTATAATATTGATTACAATAATGAAATTGTACAGCTGATTTAGATCTCCTCCCATTGTCGAGTAACCAACAATAACTAAATATTGCGTGATAAAAGATACGAGTGCAAGAATACTTGTTACTTGCAGCTTCTCTTCCTTAATTCCGCCTTCACCAACATTCGCTTGACCTGTCAGATTGGATCTCCAGCCTTCGCTGTACATTAATGATTTGCTTTCATCTTTTTGGATTTTTTTGATGTAACGCATAAGATAGATTAATCCAAGAATCATAAAGATATTCATAAATAGGAAACGGAGCCCGAAGCCAGAATAAGGCGTAATCCCAATCATCATTTGCGGAATTAATTGCGTCTGCGGTCCAGTACCAAACCCGATCAGGGCAGGGAATGTCGTAATACCGATTGCTATAATGGGATCCAATTTCAGTTTCCTAGCAAATATCACGCCGATAGGCACCAAAGCAATGAGTGCGTCACTACCGGCGAATCCCCCGATATAGACGACCAATATAAACATAGCACTTACTAAAACAGGAAGACCTTTGTCCTGTAATTTATAGATGGACCAGTTCAAAATATTGTCGATTGCACCCGAGGCTAGAAGCACACTGATGGATGCTCCAGCTGCTAAGACCAAGAAGATAATCATACTAGACTGATTTAACCCATCCATAATATACATCAGCATATCCCAAGGGCTTACAGGAGTCTGGTGACCGATAAATTTAAACTGATCTCCTAAAACATTTCCATCCTGGTCAACTGCGAAGTTCCCTGCAGGAATAACATAAGTTGCAAGACTTGCGATCAGAAGCAGTCCCAGCATAATCCAAAGTAAATGCGGCATCTTGAACTTTTTCTTTGGTTCAAGAACTTTCCCATCTTCCACTTTTAAATTCTTAGCCATTTAAAATACTTCCTTCCCGTTAATTTGGATTTTTATGTTTTGCGTTAGTAGGCCAAACTTATTTCTGAATCATATCCCGTCGCTTGGTTTCCGGATACTGGTTGTTCGGTTTAGCATCTTAACTGTAGTGCAAAAAAAATTGTTCTTTTTCACTTTAGCTCCTAAACAATTGCATAAAGTTATAGGCTATCGCTATCCCCCTCTCTGTTAATTTAAATGCCCTTTGAAAGCGCTTACCAATTATTCAATTAAAATAACACAGATAATAAATTATGTCAATATAGAAAGTTCCTAAATTTAGCTTTTTAATAAAATTTGTAAAAATAAAGGGGGACAGTTCATATAATGCGAGGTAATTGCGATGTCCCAAACCTAAAGCGGAACGCGGGATTGGGGATCGCG
>NZ_JAXHDD010000061.1:0-24904 GCF_037072025.1 Pseudogracilibacillus sp. SO30301A
CGTTGGTATGCATCGTTATTGAATTGTAGATTAGGGATAATCAAAAGTATCCATCCCATAAAAAAGATTATTGTTTTTAAAATTGTTCCTATTAGCTTTTTCATTTTTTGTTCCTTCATCCTATTCAAAATAAACTGTCAACAAAATGGTCCGTATGTAACGATAGGGACGGAATTGCACCCGATTTTTTAAATTGCTTTTCCTTTTTTTAAATTAATGATCAGCCATACAACCTGAATAATTAATGAAATTATAAATGTTGATTTAAACTAAAGTTTGATCATTTTATGCTTGTGTTATTCCGTTAAAGCATCCGATTGCCCGATTGAGAGAGAAAATATTGTGCCAAAAGAGGCTCACTTTATACTTCAATTTGTGCCTCAGATTCTGCACGTTTAATAATTTGGTACGGAAACCTATCGAGTCGAAGATACAATGATGCGAATGGCCGCGGCTTGCGAATTATCCGAAAGCCAAAGCTTTGTGACGCCCACTAGAATTATATTTTCATTAGAAGGTTCTGATTCCTCGCAATTCGTTCGCATTAGTCAGCGCGGAACCGACCTAGAAAAAATTGCCCGCGTTAATCATATTTCCAGGAAGATGGCTGAAAGAGAACTAGGATATCAAAAGTCTTTCAATCCCTGCTAAATATTATAAAACCCCGATTATTACATTCATCGTTGCCGGCATCATCCCGCTCGTGCCAGGGGGTACAGCCTATGATGCCATGCGCCATGTGGTAGGCAATGACTATACCCAGGCAATTCCACTTGCTACCAAGGCATTCGTTATCGCTAGTGCCATGGGGTTCGTATTTGTGGAAGTGCTTGTGCAATTTTTCTTAAAAATGGGCAAGAAACGGAAGTTAAGAAATAGCTAAAATCTGACTTCCTTTCTTTTTATTTTGGGCATTCTTAAGCGACACTTTTTAGGAGGAAAAGGGCGGTCATTTAAACGATCCGCCCCTATTTTAGAAGTAAAGAAAGCATAAAATTTAGCTGGTGTTGGTCCAGCTCCAGCGCCTAGCGCCGAGAGGCTCGCAGGATGCGAATCCATCGGCTTGGCGATAGTGGTCCCGCCGTTCCATATTCAAGGCGCTTGCGCTTTTCTTAATTAATTATGACAACTCCAACATTCTCTCCAACGCCAACATGGCAAGCGTGGATGTCTTTTCATCGACTCGAATGATATTTCGCTCTTCTCCTTGTTCAATCGAATCCAAACACCAAGCAAGATGTGGCAAATCAATCCGGTTCATCGTGAGACATGGACACATATGCGGATTCAGGGAGATGATCTGCTTATCAGGATGCTGCCTGATAAGCCGTTTGACAAGATTCATTTCCGTACCGATTGCCCATGAAGAACCTGGTTCTGCCTTTTCAATCGCTTGGATTATAAAATTCGTTGAACCCGCTAGGTCGGCAAGCTCCACCACCTCCCGGATACATTCTGGGTGGACAATAATCTTCATTTCTGGATACTCCTCGCGCACTTGTTTCACATTCGCCACGGTGAAATTCTCATGCACCGAGCAATGCCCTTTCCATAGAATCGCCTTTACCGTCTCAATCGATCCCTCAAAGACTAATTCATTCTTGATCGGATCCCAAATTGCCATTTCATCCAAACGAACGCCCAAGTTATAAGCGGTATTCCGCCCCAAATGCTGGTCAGGCAAAAAGAGGATTCGTTCTTTTTTTCCGAACGCCCACTTCACCATGTTTTCGGCATTAGACGAGGTAACCGTCGCACCACCGTTTGCCCCAACAAATGCCTTGATGGCTGCTGTCGAATTTACATATGTCAAAGGAAGAATCGTATCCCCAAACAGTTCCTGCAGCTTCTCCCATGCCCGTTCTGTTTGATGGATATCGGCCATATCCGCCATGGAACAACCTGCCCGCATATCCGGCAAAAAGACCTTTTGTTGCTCGGTTGTTAAAATATCAGCCGTTTCCGCCATAAAGTGGACACCACAAAATACAATATATTCCGCTTCACGATTATCCTGTGATAATTGTGCGAGCTTTAGCGAATCCCCGGTCGCATCCGCAAATTGAAACACTTCATCCTTTTGGTAGTGGTGGCAAGGGATAAACAGTTTCTCCCCCAATCTTTCTTTCACTTTCCGTACCCGCTCTTCCAATTCCATCGTGGACATTTCTCGATACTTTTCAGGAAGTGCATTTTTTTGCAAGCTTTGTAATAGACTCATCCTTCATCCAGCTCCTCTTTTTATTCCAATGTCACTTTCGCACTAATATCCAATGCCGAAACAGAATGGGTGAGAAATCCTAATGAAATATAATCAACTCCGGTCTCTCTGTAGGAGGCTAAATCTGTAAGCGTAATTCCTCCAGATGCTTCAGTCACAATATTTTCCGGCACCTCTTCCAACCATGCTTTGATTTCCTCGGGGGTCCGATTATCGAACATAATCACATCGGCTTTCGCTTCAATCGCTTCCCTCATCTGTGCTTTTGTCTCAACTTCAACTTCCACTTTTACCATATGACCCACATTTCTCCTTGCCGCTTCCATCGCCTTCGTAATCGAACCGGCAAATGCAATATGATTATCTTTTAACATCACCACATCATATAGACCGATTCGATGATTGACTCCGCCTCCACACCGAACCGCATATTTTTCTAACATCCTTAAACCTGGTGTCGTTTTTCTTGTATCGCAAATTTTTGTATGATCACTATTTAACAAAGATACAGCTTCTTTTGTTTTCGTCGCAATCCCGCTCATTCGTTGAACCAGATTCAAAATCACTCTTTCTCCCTGTAATAGATCGGCGACCGTCCCACTAATTACGGCTAACGATTGCCCTTTTTCCACCCGTTCACCATCCTGGACCTTCATCTCAATTTCAAGCTCTCCTACAAGCAGGGAAAATCCCGTGCGAATGACCTCTTCCCCGCAAAAAACACCATCTGCCTTTGCGATCAATGCAAGCCTTCCTATTTGATCACCATTAAAAATACTACTGGACACATCTCGTTCTCCTATATCTTCTATAAAAAATTGTTCAAGTAATTGTCGCAACTTTAATTTGTTCATCCACTTTCCCCTTTTCCTTCTTTCGGCAATGAATAATTTGTTTCTGTCGCCATCCGTGATTTATTTCACATGGAAAATCCTGACGATAATGGTCCCCGCGGCTTTCTGTTCTTTGTAGGGCAGCCTTAGCGATCAATGAGGCTGTGTTCAGCATAAATATACAGGAAAGTATGCGACTTTGTGATAATCATCACATTAATATCAGAACGAAGTTTGCGGGCTAATTGAAATGCCGCTACACCACTTCCTACGATCAATACATCCGTCTGCCTCATAATTCCCTCCTTTATTCAAAACGATTTTGTTAAATGAATAGACACAAACATTAACATATGTCTTGACACCTATATTTACATATAATTAAACTGATGACAAGAGTTTTTTTGAAAAAGGGGGAAATCACGATCAAATATTTTGATTATGCAGCTACCAGTCCTCTAGATAAGGAAGCTGCTCAACTATACATGCAAACAGCTACCGAATTCTTTGGAAATACAAGTAGTCTTCATGATATGGGTAGTCAAGCGAATCAACTATTAGAAACATGTCGGACAGAATTTGCGCAAATGCTTGGTGTCCAAGAAGAAGGAGTTTATTTTACAAGTGGTGGATCAGAAGGAAACTTTTTAGCGATTCAAGCCTTGCTTTCATCTCCCTTAAAAAAAGGAAAACATATCCTCACAAGTATGGCTGAGCATAGTTCGGTTCATAGTACGCTTGAAAAATGTAAGCAAGATGGATACGAAGTGATGGCCTTGGCCTACGATCAGGAAGGACATATTGATCTCGAGAGATTGGAAAAGGAAATTTGCGCTGAGACAGTCTTGATTACCATCCAGCATGGGAACTCTGAAATCGGCACCATCCAACCGATCGAGGAAATAAGCAAGCTTTGCCGTAAACATAACATTTTATTGCATAGTGATTGTGTGCAAACATTTGGTAAAGTGGACATTCAAGGGCTAGCTCAAAGCGTTGATAGCCTTACGATTTCAGGTCATAAATTTTATGGTCCAAAGGGAAGCGGGGTTGTGTATCTAAATCCCCGTCTGCATTGGCATCCCTTTTATCCAAACACAACACATGAAAAAGGATTCCGGCCTGGCACCGTGAATGTACCTGCGATCGCAGCGATGACCTTGTCTGCACAAAAGGCCATTATGGAGTTTGAAGCACAACAGCATCATTTTATGAAACTTCGAGATACCTTTTTAAACTCAATCCGAAACAATACCCAACTAACGATCTATCCTTCCGATCTACCCTCAATCATCGGGCTAAGGTTAAAGGGAGTCGAAGGACAGCTTGTGATGCTGGAATGCAATCGTAAGGGATATGCTATTTCAACGGGAAGTGCCTGCCAAATAGGCAGTCAGGCTCCTGCTAAAACGATGACGGCATTAGGCGTAACCGGCAAGGCAGCAAAAGAATTTATTCGTATCTCATTTGGAAAAAGTACGCAGGAAGAAGAGGTGCGGGCATTAGGGGAAACACTAATAAACATCTTATCAGAACATGAAGGATGAAGAGGGGCTTCTCGAGAGGGAAGTGGAGGAAAAACAAAACAGCTTGACCCTCATAGCCAAGCTGTTTTAATCCTTCGTTTCACTAAGAATTCTTTGGCTTTTCTCCTGCCTGTGGATTCTCAAGCTTCTCTTTCAAATTGGCTTGATAATTCCAATTATTGATTGCTAATCCGGCTAATAATCCAACAATGATCACTGTATAGCCAACAGTTGTCCTCGTGCTTAACCCATATCATAAAACACCAATATATAAAAACACAACCAAAATGCGGATGGTAAAATATTTTTTCATCTAGTTGAATGTTCCCTCTCGTTATGTACCTTTATTATAACAAAAAAGGGCTTAATGCATAGAGTTCACTGTCAGTTTCTACTTACTAAAACTTTTTCCAATTGAATAAAGTATTGAAAAATGCTTTTACTCTAACAAACATAGAAATGATTTATTTTCAGCGTTTTGGTAAATTATGGACCCTTTAATAGGTAAAAAATATTGGGGAGGTTAACGTAATGAAAACATATGTATTTATTGCATAAATAACAGCATAAATGGTAAATCAAGATGTCCATAAAGAAAGGACGAACAGTACCAAAGCCATGGCGAAGTAATCTGTTGTTCCTTTACTCATTTTAACCAATATGTGGAAAGATGGTGAAGAAACACGTTTATTCGAAGATTACAAAAACGTTGTTCACAATTTCAAAGGAAATGTTTATTGTCATTGCCCAGTATCCGGCATACGATGAGGTCGTCAAACTCCTGAAGCAATTATCCCATCCGGAACAGGTGTTAGCCGTTTGCATTGATATGTGGAAGGAATATAAAACCGCAATCGAATCGGTACTCCCTCAAGCCATCGTGGTGATTGATGCGTTCCATGTTATTCAAGCTTCAACCCGGGCTTTAGGTGACGTTCGAAAATCCGTTCAAAAGGCTCTAACCGAAGAACAACGAATCGCTTTAAAACAAGACAAGAATCTGTTCGTTGAACCCATCGAAGACTTGACACCCGACCAAAAGGAGCGACTGAAGCAATGGGAAGAAACGTCACCTCAGTTAGCCCAAGCCATCAGCCTACATCAAAAATCCCTATATCGATGTAGCGATCTGGAAGAGGCATTGGACCTGTTTGGTGGAGTGGGAAAAAGAAGTATTGAACTCTTCCCTAGAACCATTCCAAGAACTACACCAAACGATTTATAATTGGTTGCCAGAAATTTTCAACCGATTCACTTGTCGAATATCCAACGCAAAAACCGATAGTATAGGTTTTCGACAAAAATTTGGACCATGACGTAATTATGTACTGTTATTGTCGAATATTGTCGTTAATCCCTTGATTTATTACTGAACCACTCATTTAAACTAAATTTTTCTATGAACGCAATTGCTTTTAATAGTTCAAGATTTGTTTCTTAAACAAAAAATTAATCCCTTTGCTACTTATAGAGCCGTTGCCATCAAAAAATAAGTACCAGGACGAACACCCGTAAAATTAAAATGTCCTAAGGAAGAAAGTACTGTTCCATATCGAGGCAGTCCTTCTGGTATCGGTTTTGTAAATAATCCAACTAAAATAACACCTTTAAATGGAATCTTCGCTTCAATGGTAACTTCCACTCTATTACATTGGCTTTCGTTGACAGGTTGTTGTGACCAAGTTTTTTTAAGGATTGTAAATACATGCTGACTTGCATGGGGGATTTTCTAAATTGTGACGGTGTCATACCGACTCTTTCGGTAAATCGTGTTGTAAAGGTTCCTAAGCTTTGTTGACCAATTTCCATTCCTATATCGCGAACCGTCAAATCTGTATTCAATAATAGATCTTTTGCTCGTTGCATTTTTAATGAAGCAACATAGTAATGTGGAGAAAGACCCGTTTTTTGTTTAAATACACGCGAAAAATGAAAAGGGCTGTATGCTGCCTGATCCGCTAGCCAAGAAAGGGAGAACGGCTCATCAATATGGTTATGAATGTATGCGATGATCTCATCGATCCTAGAATAGATGTGATTCAATTTATTATTCCCCCTTGTTGGATCAGCATTTTTGAATACTCCCACGTCTAAAAACATGGGATTCTTTTTCACAAACATTTCACTTACATTCCTCCAAGGAGGGGCAGGGGCGAAACTTGGGCGAATAACACTGGAAGATAGATCTTTCCAGTGCTTGCCGTGACAATAAATGCAACGGTTGCTTTAACAGCTCATATGCTTGTTTTACTAAATGGATTTTGATCTCTCCATAGGGATCAACTTCGTAAATATGTGATAAATCCATCTGTTCCATTTCAAATCGTATAAATTCAATTCTGCTTGCTGAAATAGGTGTTACTGGATATTTCCTTAAAGGCACTTCATGATGTGGACAATAATCAATTCCTTGTAGCTGATGCTCCCTGTGAATATATGGCTCACCATTCTTCTCTACATCATCTTGAACACATGACGTACAATAGTACAGGCTCTCTTTTCTACAAATACTACCAGCAACCATTCCTAATCTTGCATAAAACCCTTTTCCACTATTAGCAACATCCTGAATGATCTCTTGCTGTCGACTTTTTGAAAGGAACATCACATAATAAGAATAAATAAATCGTATGATTAGCTAAAAGGTTTTCGATAGGGTAATGGGGACTAAGCTGTTCTACCAATATAGAAAAATGACTACCAATCTCCACACTCGGTATCACAGAACGACTACCAAACAACTCCTCCAACGTATCTTTAAAATCAAGATTTCTACTATAATAGTGATAACGCGCAATAGCTGAATACAATAGTTCACCTGGATATGGGTTTTGTGAAAAAAGGTAGCATTATTCATCATCCTTTTCTATTGATCCAATCCGCCAAACGGGACATATGTACTATTTCTATTATATATACCATTCATTTTTCCAATTAAATAAAAAGTATAAATTTACCAAACTCGTTTAGTATAGCGATAAAAACTCAAAAGTGGAAAATGATCGAACAACCTTAATATGATAAATAACATATCGTTAGTAATAATTTTGAAGAGTGACTTAGTTTCCGAACTAAACCATTATTTATATACTTGCTCTTCTCTTTTTAACAAAATCTCCCCTTTTAATTGAATAAAAGAAATTACTATTTTTAAAATTTAACAGAAAATTTTAAAAAATAAAATGTATATATTTTTAAAGCATGTTACATTCAAAATGTATCAAACAAATATGAATGAAGAAAAGGAGAATGAATAAATGAAACATAGAGTCGAAACACTCCCAAACTATTGTATTGCTTATGTACGAAGAGTTGGTTCATATGGCCCTGCAAATAATGAAGTAATGGAGAAACTAAAAAGGTGGACTAAGAAGAAAAATCTTCTTAAATCGGCAACCCTGCTTGCAATACCACAAGATAATCCTGAGACAACACTTCCTGAAAACTGTAGATTCGATGCTTGTATTGTGATTTCAAAGGATTATCAAATAGATAATACAGTTCAAGAAGGGATTAATCGCAAGGTTACTCGGAAGAAAAAGGAGGATGTGGAAGATAGAACTATAGGAATTACGTGGCGATGAATCATGTAAAAGAAGCTGTGTGGAATGAAAGGGATTAGTCTATTATTAAAAATAAATAGGTTAACACTTTAAAATCGGAATATATCTAAAATACGAGGAGGAATCATATGAATATTACTATATAGATCCTAAGTTACTCGGGTAATATAAAATGAAGTGTTTCTTAAAATAGGTGGGATGGTCTTTCACTATCTCCATACTTTTGGTAACGCTTCCAATGATAGTGTGTGCAAAATGACGAATAATTTATTTCGTGTTATTTTTTCTGTTATCATGTTATTTCAATTTGTATCTTTGAAGAACAAAAATTAACCAAGTATTTAAGTGTATTTTTTAGGCAAACTGTCTATAGAAAAGTTATCAGAAATAAGCTATAAATTAGAATAATGAAATAATTTTAATGCCGTTATCTAAGTTGATTTAAAAGTATATAAGGGAGGTTATATTTTGTTGTATTTAAATGAACAAGCTATTCGAGATGCAGTAACAATGAAGGATGCCGTAAATGCAATAGACGCTGCCTACGAGCTTTATGAAAAAAATGAATTTCAGATGCCGGAAAGACTGCAGGTGAAGGAAAATGACAATACATTGTTGTTAATGCCAAGTATTATCGAAGGTGCAATCGGGGCTAAACTTGTCACAATATTTCCAAATAATATAGAGCATCCAACACTGCATGGGCTGGTTATTTTAATTGACAGTAAAACAGGTCAGATTAAATGTCTAATCGATGGTTCTTTCCTTACAGGGTTGCGGACAGGCGCTATAGGAGGATCAGCAGTTAGAAATTTGACAGATGAAGATGTTTCTAAACTAGCCGTTATCGGAACAGGAGTACAAGGTTTGTATCAAACAATTGCAGCCTGTATTGAAAGAGAATTTAAAGATATATATTTATACAATAGAAGTCCTGAAAAGATTCCAGCATTTCAAGAGGAGTTACGAAGCTGGATTGGGGAGGACATTCGGTTGCATGCAGCAGATTGCCGGGAAGCAGCTGTACGAAATGCAGAAGTAATTATTACGGCGACCACTTCGGATAATCCAGTTTTACCTGATGATAAAGAACTTCTAAAAGATAAATTCGTCATAGGCGTTGGTTCATTTCAGCCGACCATGCGTGAATTTCCAAAGTCTCTCTATGAATTAGCGGATAAAATATATTTGGATACAGATCATGCCATAGAGGAATCTGGTGATATTATTCATCCGTTGGAACAAGGCTGGATTACCGAAGATGCAATAGAAAACATGGCATCCTTTATAGCGGGTTCAAAGAAAGTTAATAAGGAAGCAGGAAGGAGTGTTGTCTTTAAATCAACAGGTATGGCATTATTTGATGTGGTTGTCGGAAAGTTGGTGTATCAAAGGGCGCTGGAAAAAGGGGTTGGTATGAAACTGGATTGACGGATAAGATTCAGTTATTCCATTTAACATTTGGATACTAAAAAATGCAAGGGGGAAAGTGAAATGAATTCAAAGCTGAAAGACCCTGGAATTATTTTATTGTATGTATTAGTAGCAGTGGTCGCAATCGTACTGATATGGTGGCCAACGGACATTTATCTGTTGGGTATTTCTTTAGCTGGTTGGTTAATGTTTTCCACTTATCTCATCTGGTTTTTATTAGCTATCGTTTATGTGTTATGGATAGAAAGGGTACAAAAAGAAAAAGAAGGTAAATAGATAGGGGGGGAAGACAATGCAATTAACTGAAACAATTATATTGGTGATCTATTTAATCTTAATGACGTTAATGGGTGTTTATTTTACAAAACGTGCTCATACATCTGAAAGTGATTATTGGACAGCAGGTAGACAAATAAATACATTTGTCGGTGCATTTGCATTATTTGCCGCACTTGCAAGCTCTAGTTCATTAATGGGAGCTGTTGGATCAGGAGTCTCACTGGGCGTTCCGTTCCTTTTTGCCTATGGTTTTGGTGCGGTAGCTATTCTTCCATTTACAATGTTTCTCGTTTCTGGGCAAATAAGAAGGTCAGGTGTTGCTACATTACCGGAGTTTTTTAAACAAAGATATGGGAATAAGGTACAATTATTAGCTGTTGCGATTGTAGTTATCGGGATGACATTTTACATGGTGCCGCAATTAACTGCTTCCGGATTAATTGGTTCATATATACTTGGTGTTGAATATACAACCGCAGTTATTGTACTTGGTATCGGCTTCACACTTTACGCTGCCCTTGGAGGTATGTGGGCAATCACTTATACCGATCTCGTCCAGGGAGCGCTTATTCTTGTAGGTATGTTCATTCTGTCAATTATTATTTTAATACAGCATAATGGTTTTGGCTCGCTTTTACAGGATGCTCTGGCGGTTACACCCCAATTTGGAGATATAACTCAACCATGGATGTCCTACTTTGGTTTGTTTTTAGCTTTCCTTTGGTTTGGAATTGTTTCCCCATCCGCGGTTATGCGCAACTTCGCTTCACGTGATGCCCGAGTAGCCCGTCGTTCGGCAATGTGGGCTTGTTTGCTCTATTTGACCATATTTATCTTTGGATTCATTGTTGCTTCTGCAGGAGCTACTCTAGGGATTGCTGAGAGCCTGACGAATCAAGATATGATTTTTATTTCAGTGATTGAGCACTATATGACACCGATACTGGCTGGAATCATGTTTGCGGGATTGATTGCAGCTATTATGTCGTCTGCTGATGCAATGCTACTGGCAATTTCCGCTGGTGTCGCCCGCGATATTTATAAAGAATATATTAAGAAAGATGCCTCGGAAAAACAGGTTACAAGGTTAGGTTTCGTTGTTATGTTCATTGCGAGTTTAATAGGAATTCTTATTGCTATCGATCCTCCTCAGCTGATAGCAATTATGGTTGGCTGGGTTGGTGGAGGTCTTCTTTCCACATTTGGTTTTCCGCTTGTTCTTGGTATCTGGTGGAAACGGGCAAATACAGCTGGTGCACTTGCAGGAATGATTGGTGGAGGATTGACTTTTGTTATTTTCGTTATTACGGAGCCGTTTGGAGTAGTGGCCGAGCCGATCATTGCAGCACCTGTTTCGTTAATTTTATTAATAGTTGTAAGTTTAATGACACCACCGCCATCAGAAGAAACGCAAAAACAGGTAGATCGTTATCATGGTGAAAGAATAGTATCTTAAATTGTTTTGCTTTTGAAAGATAAATCGGGATAAAGCCTGTCTTCGTAAAAAATATAGGGCAGGCTTTATTTGCAAATATTTCCACTGTCAGTTTCGTTAAAGCTTGTTGCAGGAAAAGAAAGGAGAGATAATAATGCAAGCAACTGAAATATCTACAAAAAAAATTCAGCGTATCGGCAGTGAAACGATTTCTGATGAGATGCTTTATAAAGCAATCTATAAAAGTATTGGTGTGAAGAGAAGATTTAATAAGGCTTGGAGCCCCGATTATATTCGTAATCACCTTGTGAGAAAGGAACTGATCTATCACCCGTTCTGGATCGTAAAAAACTTAGTGGTTGCAGCACGCCCGCCATTTCCTTCTAAAAGAACTCCAAATATTATTTTTATTGATGCCGTGTCAGGATACCGTGGTTTGTTTACAAAAATTCCTCCATTAAAGGATGAAGAAGTGGAGATGGATGTACTGGTAACAGTGCAGTTACCAGAGGAAGAATTAGATAAATATATAATAAACGTGCAGCAAAAGCAAATCAATCGTTCCTATGTTTTAAAAAAACCACTTCATGAAGTGAAGGAGGTTTCCCTTGTTTATTTGCCGATATGGAAGGCGAAAATAAAGGGTGATCATATAAACGAAACCTTCTATATTAATGGGAATTCTGGTGAATCGGAGAAATATATGAGCGAACGGTGGAAGAACAGAAAGGATTTGCTTGAATAATTACTGTGTGAAAAGTCCTATATGGATATTAAATACAGGAAATCGTGTCTTTGTACTTAATATCCATTGTCAATTACTCTGGAACTTACAGGATAAAATCAAGCAAGGGAGGAATGATAATGAAAGTATTTGCTCTATATGGCAGTTCTCGAAAAGAGGGTAACTCTGATTTGCTTGCTGATAAGGTGCTCTATGATATCAAGCATAATAAGCGTTATCTCTCTGATTATAATATTACACCAATTGACGATAAGAGACATGAGCCGGAAGGGTTTTTAGAACGGGTGAATGATGACTATAATGAGTTGATTTCTGAAATGCTTGAACATGATGTTGTCATCTATGTTACACCTCTGTATTGGTATGGGATGTCTGGTCTTATGAAGAACTTTATTGACAGATCTACAGAAAGCATGCGTATTCCGGAACGCAATTTTAAAGAGAGAATGAAGGAAATTAAACATTATGTAGTTATTGTGGGTGGCGATTCGCCTTATGAAAAAGGAATGCCATTAGTGCAGCAATTTGCATATATTTTTGATTTCATGGGTACCAGGCTGGAAGGTTGGATTATTGGTGATGGAAATAAGCCTGGAGAAGTATTGGATGATGAAGTTGCTATGGAAAATGCAAGTAAGATGAATGCAGAGGTTAAACAACTATTCCCAAATAAATAAAAAAAGCGGCAGGAACGATACACATATATATGGAAGCTGTGTAAACGACCTGCTGCTTTATTTTTTTAACGCCAAGTAGAGAAGTATGCAATCCTGAAAATTACTCGTGTTGAGCGAAGTCATTTCCTCTATTTTCTTTAATCTGTAAATAAGCGTATTTCTGTGAATGAACAGTACTTTTGCCGTTTGGCTAATATTCATATTGTTTTCGCAGTATGCTATAAAGAGATCCGCCATTTCCTTAAATCGACTATGTTCCATAAGAGTATGGATCCGAAATTGAATTTTGTTACGATATTCTTTAGATGTTTCTAGTGGTAATTGTTCTAAAATGATATCCCAATCAAATATGGTATGTATGTTTGATTCGAGGCTACGTTCTTTGGCGAACTGTATTAGTTTCACTGCCTCATGGTAAGACTCACTTACTTGTTCAATAGCAGGTGAAAGACTACCAGCTGCAATTGAAGGGTCTTTAATCGAATATATCCTATATAATCTGATTAATTCCCTGCTTTGTTTCTCAAATTGCTGCAGGAGCTCCCTGTATTCCCCCTCACTCCCCACTTGCCTCACAACAACTATTTTTTCGCTATTTAAAAATGTAGCTAACCCGCAATCAGTGCATATATAGGCTTCCTGAGTGCATCTTAATAGGTTATCTTTCAGTTGGTCGATGGAAATATGTTTTTTAACGCTGTGCAGTAAGGAATTGCCAATATCAATGACAATACAAAAGCTCTTTTTTCCATAAGGAATGCCGAGCATTTCACAATACTGTTTGACCCTTTCTGTCTGGACTACTTCATTTAATAATATATATTGTGCAAATGTTTCTCTGGTTTTTGCCTTCATATCCGTTATTTGCCGATGAAAAGTTTCCTGCCACATTATTTCAACATAATTTTTAATTAATAATCCATAAGGTTTGACTTGGGCAGGTGGCCCAATTATTCCCAAGACTCCAACTGTTTTGTGATCAAATTGAAGAGGAAATGCGATGCCCTCATACACATTAACCATATTTTTTATTTGTACTTTATCAAATATAATGTAATCGTTCTTTTCAATTACTTCTTTTGAAGGCAAGTGGTAGGTGCCAACCCTGCTTGAGTCCGTAGAACCAATAATATAACCGTCGTGATCGCTCAGGCTGATAGCAAATGGTGAAATTTTTGAAACCGCTTCCACTACTTTTTGTGCAAATTGTACTAAGAGGTCCACTACACACCACCCTTTCAATCTTCTGTTTTTGTATTTATATCATATCATAATAAAGATAAATAGATAAGGTTAAATATTTAGAAAGCTTAAATATTTAGGCGAATTGTCCATAGTATAAGAGAATAAAATAAGGTATAACTAATGAAAATTGTAAATAAAAAATGAATATTATTCTTACTGAGAGGTGATTTATATGTCAAAAAAAACAGATATTATAATTGTTGGTGGTGGTGTCATTGGTTCCAGTATTGCTTATAATTTATTGAATGACGGATTTACAGGTGAAATTACCGTATTTGAAAAAGATAAAGTATATGAGTTTTCTTCGACTCCAAGAAGCGCCGGAGGGATCAGACAGCTATTTACAACAGGAATTAATATACAAATTAGCAGATATAGCTTAAAAAAATATATGACATTCGCGGAAGATATGGCGATAGGAGGCGAAAAAGCAGAAATTGATTTTAAAAATCCGGGTTATCTTTTTCTCGCTAAAAATGAGAATATCAATCAGTTAAAAAGGCAGATGGAGCTGCAGCGAAGTTTCGGAGTACCTTCAGAGTTTCTGGAACAAGAAGAATTGTTATCAATCATCCCAGAATTAAATAATGAAGATTTGCAGGGAGGACTTTATTGCGGGGAAGATGGATACTTAGATCCGTATTCTGTCATGCAGGGTTACGCTCGAAAAGCAAAAGAGCTGGGAGCAAATTATGTGTATGAAGAGGTCGATGTTGTTACGACTGAGAGCGGAAAAGTAACTGGTGTGCAATGTAATAATGGAGAGAGATATGAGGCCCATACGGTAATAAATTCGGCAGGTCCATGGGCACCTGAGCTAAGTAAAAAGATAGGACTGCCAATTCCGGTAGTCCCACTCAAGAGACAAATCATTCAGTTTGATATTGCTGAACCGCTGAAAAACGAATTACCGTTAACGGTAGACCCGACCGGTGTTTATTTCAGGCATGAAGGATCATCGATAATTTCTGGCTTTGGTGAGAAGGTGAAGCCGGGCATTGATTTCAGGTGGAATCGTTCTTTTTTCGAAGAGCAGCTATGGCCAGTATTGGCTACGCGGATATCCAATTTCGAAAGAGCAAAAATAACCGCTGGATGGGCAGGTATGTACAGTCATAATAAAGAAGATCAAAATGCGATTATCGGAGGTCACCCGAAAATGAAAGGATATTTTATGGCAGTTGGGTTTAGCGGTCATGGCATGCAGCAAGCGCCAGCTGTAGGGAAAGGTTTGTCTGAGCTGATTCGAACAGGAAAATATGAAACATTAGATCTCAGTCCACTTCGATTAGAACGTTTTGCGGAAAAAGAATTGATAATTGAAGGCGCAATTGTTTAGTTACTAAGTATACGAAAATAATAGAGAGGGGAATTTCATGAGTGATCCTAAAACGGATAAAAAAAGAGAAACATGGGGATCAAGAGTTGGGTTTATCATGGCCGCTGCAGGATTTGCCATTGGTTTAGGGAACATATGGCGATTTCCCTATTTAGTAGGTGAAAACGGTGGTGGAGCTTTTCTATTAATCTATATTGCTATTATTATTGTCATTGGGATTCCATTATTTTATGTTGAAGCAGGTCTTGGTAGAAAAGCACAGTCTGGTGCTATTACCGGTTTACGTAAACTAACTAAAAAAGGCAGTACTTGGGTATCGATAGGGTGGCTTGGCGTGTTTACGTCGTTACTTATCTTTTCGTACTACCTGATGATCATGGGCTGGCTATTTGCTTATTTTGTAAAGGTAGGT
Organism: Pseudogracilibacillus sp. SO30301A; assembly: GCF_037072025.1. Taxonomy (NCBI): domain Bacteria; kingdom Bacillati; phylum Bacillota; class Bacilli; order Caryophanales; family Bacillaceae; genus Pseudogracilibacillus; species Pseudogracilibacillus sp. SO30301A. The sequence goes on from NZ_JAXHDD010000061.1 coordinate 15,710, forward strand.
CTTGGTACATTTCAAGGGGTTACATTTGATCAGGCAGCCGGTATTTATGAAAATTTTGTCGCTAACCCATGGCTTGTTACTGGATACGCAATTATCCCAATGTTGATTCTTGCGTTTGTAGTAGTGAAAGGATTGAAAGATGGTACAGAAAAATTTGTGCGACTATTAATGCCTTTACTAATCATCATGTTACTAGCTCTAAGTGTATTTTCACTTTCTTTAGAGGGTTCATGGGAGGGAGTTGTATGGTATTTAAAACCAGACTTTTCACAAATTAGTGGAGACTCTGTACTGCAGGCTTTGGGGCAGGCTTTCTTCTCCATTGGTATTGGGATGGCTGCTGCCTTCACTTATGGAAGTTATCTGAAGAGAGAGAAGTCCAATCTAGTTGTAGACGGAGTGTGGGTAATTTCGCTTGACACATTTGTTGCTTTTATCTCAGGAATGGTCATATTTCCGGCAATATTTGCCTTTAGTGTTGCCCCAAATTCAGGACCAGGTTTGATTTTCCTGACATTGCCGACTATATTTGATCAAATGCCTGGTGGAACAATTTTTGGTCTTCTATTCTTCTTCCTGGTTATAGTAGCTGCACTTACAACGGGAGTCGGTTTTGTGGAAACGTTAGCAGCCAATGCATCTGAATTATTTAATCTGAATCGTAAAACAAGTGTTTGGCTGGTGAGTATTGTTAGTTTGGTGTTGGCAATTCCGTCTATTTTATCACAGGGACCATGGTCAAACATTCAGATTTTCGGCATGGATATATTCACATTTATTGATTACTTCTCTGGAAATATAATGCTTGTCGTTGGTGCACTTTTGCTTTCTTTGTATGTTGTATTTAAGTGGAAAACGGAGAACTTCATTGATGAAATCAATATTGGAACAACAGGAGTGAAAATTCCTTATGCAGTTAAACCAATCTTTGCTTTTGTTATTCCGGTGGTAATCGCTGTAATTTTCATAACTGGTATTCTATAAAGAACTAAAGATTTAAATATAAATGAAATTAAAAAGACACTTGAATTCTTTGGAGTGGATAAAGAAGATGAAGCAAATCATCGGCGGATTCGGTTATCAGTTCTGGAGCAAATCAATACTGTATTATTTGTAAGACACTTTCCAGAGCTTTTCGAAATTATTCTGGCCAAGGTTATTTTTTAGAAAGGGTATTTTCTTTACATGGTTCATCAACCAAATTTAATCTTTTTAGATGAACCTTTTAATGGCTTAGATACTGAAAGTGTTGAGGTGTTCAAAAACATTATCAAGTTTAATCAAGGTAACGTAATATTTACTAGTCATAATTTAGATTTAGTTCTTGAACTATAATCCTCTCCTTCAAAATCAATCGATTCATGAAATCAAAACGTCGGATGTGAAAAATAATCGACTTCTGCTTTAAACTAGCAAGGTGCTTTGCAAACAATGGAAAGAGGTTTATACTTAATTGAATAACGAGAATACGGTTTAAAATGGAGGAAATGATGAGAAAATGGATTATTTTAACTTTAACTACAGCTATTATAAGTTGCGGATTCGTATTATATCACGCCATGGGTAATAGCAGTAGTAAGCATACCATTTATGTTTCGATCACAGGAGACGACAAAAATGACGGCACAATCTCAAAGCCGTATCGAACGCATCCGATTGCCCGATTGAGAGAGAAAATATTGTGCAAAAAGAGGCTCACTTTATACTTCAATTTGTGCCTCACATTCTGCACGTTTAATAATCTCAGATAACGTTTCTTCTGGAGTCAAATTTGATGAGTGATGATTGTAAAAGGAAACATTGATATGACACCTGATTAGTATAAGAGCTAAAATCCCCTGATAGATAGCCGATCATTATTTATTTTCAGTAATTTTTTCCGAGGTCGACCAAATCAACATGTGATCGCCTTTCCCTATGCTGTATGTTCATTATCCCTTGTATGCTTTTTCTAGCTCCGCAAGATTAAGTTTCTTCATTTTAAGTGTTGCCTCATTGACACGTGCAAGTTGTTCCGGTGTGCTATTCGCCATCATTTCGTCCATTTCTCTCGGTACAATTTGCCAAGATAGACCAAACTTATCTTTCAACCAACCGCATTGCTCGGATTCAGGAACAGCAGATAGCTTATCCCAGTAGTCATCAATCTCTGCTTGTGTGTCGCAATATACCATAAATGAGATGGCCTCGTTGAAACTGAATTTATGATCGATCGCACTGTCCATTGCAGCAAACCATTGATTCTCTAGCATAAAATCAGCAAACATGATCGTTCCTTCTTTGTCAGGTTCCATGCCTTGAGGATAACGAGCAATATGCCCCATCCTTGAATGCTTAAATACAGATAAATAAAAATCAATCGCTTCTTCGGCTTTACCACATTTATCACCAACAAACATGGTCGAGGGCACGATCGGAGGCCGCTCTTCCCCCTCTGGATTGGTAAGGATTAACTGCCACGACAAGCCAAACTTATCTTGAATCCAACCATACTTCTTACTAAACGGATACTTATCGAGTGGCATTAACACGGTTCCGCCTTCAGACAATTTGTTCCAAACCTCATCTAGTTTTTCACTCGCGTCTTTTTCTCGTGATGGATCAAAATTCACGAAGAAAGACACCGATGGATTAAATGTGAAATAAGGTCCTCCGTTAATGGCCATGAATCCTTGTCCCCACAACTCAAAAGAAATTAAATCGGAGTCGCCTGATGGAGTGTCGTGGAGTATTGTTTTATTCTTCATTCTTGAATCTGGAAATATAGAAACATAAAACTCTGCTGCCTCATTCGCTTCCCTGTCGTACCATAAATGGGGAATGATAGTTTGATTTGTTTTTGTCATCGTAATTCCTCCTTGTTTATTTTACCATTTTGATTCTGTGTGAAATTCTTATAAGTAAGAGTGTAGGGCAAAGTAATAAATAGGTCCTCTCGTAGTTGAACAACAAAAATAATGGTTTGTGGTACATGTTGATATTGTGAAGAATTGCATTTAAACTAGATATTTTGATTTTCTATTTCAATATCCCCGACAAAATTAAACCCACTTTTTGAATAACTCATTTTTTCTATGAATGCAATTGCTTTTAATAGTTCAAGATTTGTTTCTTAAACAGAAAATTAATCCCTTTGCTACTTATTGAGCTTATCATTCTTTTTTCCTCTTTCAAAAAGCGATATAGTTGAATAACTTTCATGTATTCTAGCACATGGATTAGTATGAAAGTTCTTATAAATTGCTATTATGTTCGATTTAGAAAGTTTTTCATCAATACTGGTAAAGAAATGAGAATCGGAGGATCATCAAGGCGGGGGCCACGGAGTAGAAGTCGTTGTTGAGGGATAACCATTTCAGATCCAACAATAATCGGTTGTTCGGCTTTTGCACGCAATGTTTGATGAGGAACAAGAATTTCATTTCCCTTCATCTCCCAAGATAGAGCAGTTGCCATCAAAAAATAAGTACCAGGACGAACACCCGTAAAATTAAAATGTCCTAAGGAAGAAAGTACTGTTCCATATCGAGGCAGTACTTCTGGTATCGGTTTTGTAAATAATCCAACTAAAATAACACCTTGAAACGGAATCTTCGCTTCAATGGTAACTTCCACTCTATTACATTGGCTTTCGTTGACAGGTTGTTGTGACCAAGTTTTTTTAAGGATTGTAAATACATGCTGACTTGCATGGGGGATTTTCTAAATTGTGACGGTGTCATACCGACTCTTTCGGTAAATCGTGTTGTAAAGGTTCCTAAGCTTTGTTAACCAATTTCCATTCCTATATCGCGAACCGTCAAATCTGTATTCAATAATAGATCTTTTGCTCGTTGCATTTTTAATGAAGCAACATAGTAATGTGGAGAAAGACCCGTTTTTTGTTTAAATACACGCGAAAAATGAAAAGGGCTGTATGCTGCCTGATCCGCTAGCCAAGAAAGGGAGAACGGCTCATCAATATGGTTATGAATGTATGCGATGATCTCATCGATCCCAGAATAGATGTGATTCAATTTATTATTCCCCCTTGTTGGATCAGCATTTTTGAATACTCCCACGTCTAAAAACATGGGATTCTTTTTCACAAACATTTCACTTACATTCCTCCAAGGAGGGGCAGGGGCGAAACTTGGGCGAATAACACTGGAACATAGATCTTTCCAGTGGGCATGGCTATGCGAATTACGCCCACACATCCGCATGGCGATATGTTTACTTTTTTATTTATCCTTTGAATTTCTAAATATCATTCTCTTTTTCCATACTTCTTTTAGAAATTTTTTATTGATAGTATAAGTGTATCATAGGGAATATTTATTGAGAACAAGCAATTTTCAAAAATAACTCTAGTTAACTACGTTAATAGCACCTTCGATTTTGGCCTATCAACTAAAAAAACTTAATGCTCAATACGCAAATACTCCGGTGGCTTATTCATCACGAAATGTTTCTCAATGGATAAAAGAACCTCTTTTTAACAATAAAACCTTATATTCATTATTAATTTTTTTCAATAAAATGACTACAATCCCCTTGCATCTTAAAGGTACTTCGAAATTTTCTTTGCTCATTTAGCATCCTCCTTAGGTCATTAAATTGCATAGCGGTTGTAAATCTACGAAAAGGTGAATTTTACGAATATTGAATACTAGGAATTGACGTTATATTATTCCAAAAATGCTGCAAATAGTGGTAAACTGGTGCTTCTTTTCCAAAAAGAGCATCCATTGTCTATTCATATCGATATAAAAAAACGTTGCCCAATACTCGATCAATAAAGCCTTCTTCAAGAATACAATCCTCTGATAAGCCTAACCAAAGTCCTAGCCTCGGATTTTCATTTATCAATACTTCATAAAGAGGTTCAACCTCCTAAGTGGTATAGCCTGTCTTATGGCGTTTTTTCTCTCGTTCAATGATAGCTTCAACATTTGGATTTAGTGTAATTAAATAAATTGGCTTTGATTCAAATGCTTGAAGAAAGGAATGCACTTCTTTTCCCAAATAAGTATCCTGAACAACAACAGAAAATCAAGCTTTATAATACTGATAAGAGACGTTTGCCGCCAAATTGTATCGAAGTATCAATTGCTCTTGCGCAGTTTTGGAATAATCAGGCGTGCTGTTAATTAGAAAGTCCTAAATTTAATAACTATTTCGCCACTCTTTTTAAAAACCTGCTTATTCTATAATCGTCAACCCGATTGAGGAACATCTTTATTGTAAACAGTTACTCTTTTTTATAAACGGTGTAACTTTATTATAAAAGTTAAACCGTTTGAAAAAAGTCGAATCGTTTATAAAAAAAGTTGTATCGTTTTACCTCTTTGGATATGATTATCTAAAGGGGTGTCTTTATGTCGAAAAGAAAAAGAACTTCTGAGATTGAACAGAGGATTAAACATACCATTAGAAGAAACCATTGTTATTGCAAACGAGTTAGGGATAAATCATCCTACTGACCTTAAAACTGGTAGTCCGATTGTGATGACAACGGATTTTTTATTAACAGTTCAAAAAGGACAGAATGTGACCGAAGTAGCTCGTACAATCAAAATGAAGGATGAATTACCGAAGAAACATGTACTTGAAAAGTTTGAGATTGAAAGAGAGTTTTGGCAACGGAAGGATATCGATTGGATCATTGTTACAGAGGAAGAGATATCTAAAACAATGGCACGCAACATTGGCTACATTCATGATTATTATGACATTCGAGATTATGATGTATTCCAAGAAATGAGTTTATTACATATTGTTGATTTATCCTTATCTTTAATGCAAAGGCTATTAAATAACAAACAAAATATCCTTACGGGGAAAAATAGCTACAAGATAGGTACTTACATTGTTCCTTTAACGGGTGCGTTAACGGAATAACCCCAACAGAAACCTTGTCCTTATTTTGCAGGGATTACAATATAGATACCAATACACATCTATATCCGGCAACTCCGGATCCACCAAATCATCTCCTCGATTAAGATGTGGTACTTTTATTTTGCAATAAATATCAAGGGGGGCAACCAATGAACAAAACAGACCGTTTGTTAGCGATCGTGCTGGAGTTGCAACGTAAAGAAGTTGTACGTGCCGAAGATTTGGCAACCTTATTTGAAACTAGTGTGCGAACTATCTACCGCGACATTCAGTCGCTGAGTGAAGCGGGCGTACCGATTATAGGCGCCCCTGGTACAGGATATTCCTTGATGGAAGGCTATTTTCTACCGCCGATCAGTTTCACGGCACCAGAAGCCGTGAGCTTGCTAATTGGAACGGACTTTATCGAACAACGATTTGATGACGATTATCGTGTCAGGGCCCAAACCGCTCGCGGCAAAATCGAGGCCATTCTACCGGAGAGCGTTCACAATGAAACATCTCGTATTCGCAAGGCTATACATTTGCTCATTTCCGATAAACAGGTAACACCATCAAAAGAAAAGGAATATCTGGAAAAGATCCGTCGAGCGATATTAGACGAGCGAAAGATCAACTTTCATTATGCAAAAAGATTTGCAGATTCTGAGAGGAATCGCCATAGTGTCCGTACCGTTGCCCCCTATGGATTGGTGCTCGTTCAAGGATCGTGGATGCTTGTGGCCCGGTGTGATCTGCGCCAAGACATCCGCCATTTCCGTTTGTCCCGGATGACGGAACTAATCGATCTGGAAGAACGATTCAAACTTCCGGCGCATTTTAACTTAAGGGAGTTTACCCCTCCGGACGATCGGCATTTACGCGTTCGCCTCCAATTTAACCTTGACATCGCAGATAAGGTGAAGGAATCGAATTATCATTACATAGAGGATATGGAAGAGCATCAAAATGGATTGCATGTAGTCTTACGCGTTCGTCAAATGGACGAATTGCTGCAATGGGTGCTTGGCTGGGGAGCCGGTGTGATTGTATTGGAGCCAGAATCATTCCGAAATCGGATTCGTGAGGAGGCCCAAAAAATGTTAAAACGCTACTGACATACTGTTGTCAGTAGCGTTATTTTATAATCGGAGTAAATAAGCATAAAGGAGTGAGAGATACAAGCGAAGTATACTTTGCATCTGTTGGAGGGATGATATGATACGGTATTGTATCAGTTATTATAGAAAGGATGATATTTTATGAATTTTGCTTCTGTACGCATCATTACCGACGACGTGGATCGTCTTGTCAAATTCTATGAGAAAGTCATAGGTGTTTCAGCGGAACGCCCCGCGCCAGTCTTTGCCGAATTCGTTGTGCCATCGTGCACCCTGGCGATCGGCCACTCTCAGACAGTACCACTGTTCGGCGAAGGTTCAGCAGTGGCAGCCGACAATCACTCTGTCATCATAGAGTTACGTGTTCACGATGTCGATGCCGAATACGAACGCCTGAAGCCGTTTATCGACGAGTGGGTAAAGGAACCGACCACGATGCCGTGGGGGAACCGTGCTATACTGTTCCGTGATCCCGACGGCAACCTTGTGAACCTCTTCTCGCCAGTCACCGAGGAAGCGATCAAACGATTCAGTGGTAGGGGTTGATGGAGAGTTGAAGTGAGTGACGTATCAATTTGGGAATGGCAACGATTCGCGAAAAAACAGGAATTGTTGCCGTATCCCACTAATGTCATTAAATTATCTTGAAATCAAGTCTTCAATCATCGTGCGCGTTAATTGAATAACGCAAGCAGAAAATGATCAACTTTTTTACAAAACTTCCTGAATCGAGATATGTTGAGAGCCTGTTTTGATCAATCGTTTTTACAAAAGCAGGCTCTGATCTTTATATTAAATCGGACTTTATAAGCCATTTTGATCAAACTTTTTTATAAACCTACAATTTTTGTAGATTTGAAATAAAGTTGCACCGTTTTTACAAACGGTACGACTTTATTTCAAATTCACAATTAAAGCACCATTAGTTGACAAGCACCTTCTCAAGGGGGGGTGAAATTTCGCAACTTTTGTTTTAAACATCGCATCTTTTTTACAAACGTCGCGACTTTATTTTAAACCAACATTAATATTGCTTTGGAATAAAGTTTGATTAAAAACATCTTACTAATCCGCATTCTATGGTAAACAAAAAGAATCCATTTTTAAAAAAGATTGATCAAAATGAATTCTTTCTTTGTGATTGGGTGTTCGGTTTTTATAAAAAAGTTTGATCATTTACTACCTGCGCTGCTCGTCAGAATCGGGCCCTTTAATGGAGTAAATAAAATTATATTTGTATTAGCTGTTTTGTTAAAAAAACTTTGGATGATAAATATTAACTTAATTCCCCAAGTATTTCAATAAGAAAATTTCTATCTTCTTCATATGTAAGGCTCAATTCTTCAATATCACTTTGTGATTCCAATCAACTTGATAAATTAAATTATCAGGATCTTGTATTTTTGGATTTCCTCCAGTTACTTTAACCTCAAAATAATGTACCTTACCGTATGGACTTTCTTTTTCAAGTAATGGTTTTATGATTTCCACATCATACCCAGTTTCCTCTTTTATCTCTCGAATACAACATTGTTCATACGTCTCTCCCTTCTCCAACCCTCCAGAGGGAACAGACCAACGTTTTGGTTCTGCTTTTGTTCCTTGTAATACCATTAAAACTTTTTTCTTTTTAACACACACCCCAGCTGCGCCAAGCCATTTCTCCATAGTCTTCCACTCCTAATTTAATTATGTTAAAATTTAACATTTGATAATTTGATTTAATAATTTTGCTCCTTAAAAAATATTGATTTTTCACATAATAGACAAAAGGTTGTTAATAGCCAATTAATGAGATCACACTTAAAATACAAATAAAGAGTCTTTCTCTATTAAGAAACGTGACCGTAGCTTAATAAGAAACTAACAAATTAGTTACCTTTTTAGTCCATTCACCTTTTTCATCTGCAAGTAAAGTATTCCAACCAAAATTTCGTGCCTCAATAAATTTTTTCTCTTAATCATCAACGAAATAAACATTTTCCTGGTCGTTAAGGTGGGATTTAACTACTAAGTATATATCGACTTGCGATTTACAAAATCCTACATCCCCAGAAATAGTTATACTTTTTATGTAATCTTCCAACAGGTTTAATTATATGTTTCCCCATTTAATACGATGATTACTTAATTAATGAATGTCTGCATACTTACTCCACAACGGGATTTCTTTAAAAGCCGGTAAAGGGTTAATCACTGATAGTAACTTGTT
>NZ_JAXHDD010000062.1:0-22632 GCF_037072025.1 Pseudogracilibacillus sp. SO30301A
GACCTTCCCACATGGTAAACTTATAAAATGATAACAGAGGATTTATAAAAACAATATCACGAAACCCATTACAAATTTGTATTGGAGGTAATAAACAATAGGATGTTGAAAAAACAAAATAAATATTGTAAGTGCTTAAGGTGCTTAATAATTAGGTGATTGTATTTCAGAGTCTTTTATATTTTGGTGATATTCAATAAAGTATGAACAAATAAGAGATATAGATAATCCTAAATTTCGAAACATCAATATAAAAATTTAATAAAAAAGTGCTCCAAACTTTGGTAGAATAGGATTTGATACAGTCCAAACAACCAAGGAAGGGAGCACCTTATGGTGAATAATTATAACGCATTTAACACTAGTATTGGTAGAGTTTCTATTGAACCAACTTTGGAACACGCTACATCCTACGGAGGAATCTTGCCTCTTCTTGATTATGTAAAAAAAATTCGATTGACTGACCATTTGGAGGATTATCTCAACGTTAGTAAACAAGGTGGAATCTTTCCATTACCTGAAGCTGCGACAGCTCTTATTATAGGGCGCGTTTTAGGGATAGAAAGAATCTATCATTTTGAAGAAGTCGAGCAGAAAACCCTATTGAAACGCTTTTTTAAGTAGGAGAAATTGCCTGACTATACCACCTATTATAACGACCTACAACGGTTTGAAACTGCCGAAGATGTACATGGCTTAAAGGAAACAAATGAGGAGTTAACTAAACGGGTTTTATCCGAACAAGACCGCGTGATCCTTGATTTTGATTCATCAGTAAATACGGTCTATGGAAATCAGGAAGGCGCTGAGGTTGGTTATAATTCGACTAATCCTGGAAAGAAAAGCATGCATCCCCTTTACGTTTTTGAAGGCTCTAGCCGTTTATGCTTAAATGCAAAGCTAAGAAACGGAAAGGCCTATACATCAGAAGGCATGATTGAAGCCGCAGAGGAGGCCATGAAGCATGTCTGTTCTACAGCCTCTATCATGGCGAGATTTGACAAAGGATTTACAAAAGAGAAACATTTACTGTATTTTGAAGAGTATTGTGACCTGGATACAGGTTTCCCAAAGGAAGTATTGTATGTTGGAAAGCTGAAGCTATATAAAAACCTTGTTAGGAAAGGCTTAGAAAAGACATGGTGTCGTGTGTATGAAGGGACCAAAATTACCGAATGGACAGAGATCGAACATCAAGCACAATCATGGTCAAAGCCACGTCGCGTTATACTCATTCGAATGGCAGAAGCAAGTGAATTTGAAGAGCTATACTTGAGTGAAGAATTTTTATGGAATTTCAAGCACTCGTAACCAATATGCAGGATTCGGGAGATGAACTGAGCCTGCATGGAAAATTACATCAAAGAGTCCAAAAATGGGTTTGGTTCAGGAGATAATTTTTATGCAAATTTCGCTGACTTATGGCTCAAAATGATCGCCTACAACATTCACATTTTATTTTGCAAAGAGGTATGCCCGCCAGCGTATTCTTCCTACACGATAGAAAAATTTAGAAGAGTATTCTGGGAAGTTCCAGCTGTATTAGTTACTCATGCGAGGAAATGGAAACTAAAGTTAAGTAGCACATTTATCCGATATCCAAATTGGTTAAAATGGTAGAACGAGTGCATCAACTTAGAGTAATTATCCACAATTGAATATTTTTTGAATTTTCCCCACTATTGGGGAGGGGGAAAGTATATGCTTTTTTAGGGACAAATTATAAATTATGAGAAAAAATAAGATTGCTTTCAGAATTCAACCTGAAAAGGCCTGTGGATAAGGTGGAGTTATCCACAGTTCGAAAAGCAGGATTATTAAACGCCACACCCCCATTTTCATTCATTGTGGTGTCTAATAAGACATGGGAGTTTTGAACACGCTCTTTAAAGGTTTTTTGGAATTAAATTCTCATGTTTTCCCTGAAAATTAACGTGATGATATAAAGGAAACGGTTGAGATGACAATAAAATGAAGTGGATATACAGACGAATTACCAATTAGGTGAATTTTTTTAAAAATAATTTGACTTATTATCAATATTTCTTTTATTTATGATAAACGAATCCTATACGTGGAGGAGTTATAGTGAGTCAAATAGTAGTTATTTGAAAGAAGTTGAAAAAGCAAATTATTTGTATTCTTTGGGGTACAGGGCAAGGGTTTTAAAATATAAAAAAGAAACACCTCTTCAGATCTTGTTGTATAATGGTAGTTACTAAAACAACGTTAACCGAATTACGGCTGAAGTTCCGCAAAACCCAAAATAATGGGGCGTGAAGAAAAAAAGCGAAGGTAAAAATACGAGACACTAAAGTAGTTTGATCGTGGATATGTTGATTATTAATGACGATATTGCTTTCAAGCTTAATTTATTTCACAAAGCAAAAGCAGGTGTTAAGCTACATTTGCGACTCCATTATAAAGGATTTTTTGTTTGATGAATAGTAAGTTTCTAATTATCGAAGCAAAGCTATCAAATGATTAGTTTAATAGATACAGCGAGAACATATGACATTCCATTTAATTTTATGATAACTAAGTACTAGTTAGTGTTTGTTGCTTTATAGTAATAGAAAATAATTTAAACTCTAGTTGCTTGCTTTATTTACTAGGAGCAACTCAGAGTATCCATTTATTCGAATCTATTTTAAGGAGGGAAAAATTATAGTGACTAAAAAAGATTATAAACCAGTATTCCTAGCCCTGTCAGGGTTAGAATTTATGAAATTCAATCTATAACAAATTAATACCGCCAAAAAATTTTTACCAAAAAATTTACAATAATAATAAATTGACAAAAAAAAAATTAGCTGATATAGTTATTGATAGATTATTCAAACTTCACTCATCTCGGAGGATTATTATGAAGACTGTTCTTATAACTGCTTATTCGAAGGCCCCTCAAGGTACGCCGATGTATGAAAAGTTTAAATATTCTGGAATTGTACTTGAGATAGACAAAACAAGTCATTTAGTAGTTGATATTGAAGTTACTTTTATTACAAAGCTTGCTCAAGACTTTTTTAAAAGATTAATGGTTGGGGCTGACTTTTCTAGTGATTTAGACAGCACAATTGAAAAAATCAAAAAAAATTATTATGCTCCTTCTCAACAATCTATTATTGTTGCGCTTAAGGTGGCGCATCAACGTTATTGGGATGAGATTAAGAAAAATACATAAATGCCTTTTTATTGACAAAACATCAACCAATGTTTAAACCTCAGTAAACAACGGCATCAACATTACATTTTGGGTAAGAGCCCACTATGTATGTTGATGCCTTTTTTTATCCTTAAAAAATTATAATTATTGAAGGAGGATTTAAGATGAAAGATAAAGCAAGACAAGAAGTCGTAGAAGAGGAAATTGTTAAAGTAAAGGGATTAAAAGGAAAGGTTTCTTTATTATTAAGCCTTTTTGCCATAGCAATGTCCACATTCCATGTTTACACTGCTATTTTTGGGGTTTTTGACTCAATTATACAACGAAGTGCTCATTTGGCTTTCGCACTTATTTTAACATTTTTCTTGTATCCGGTTTCGAACAAAAGTAGAAAGGATAGAGTGGGTACTCTTGATTGGATTTTGGTCATTCTCTCTATCGCTAGTTTAAGTTATTTTGTAATAAATGGTCAGTCAATCGCATCCCGAATAAGTTACATTCAAGAGATTAGCTTAATCGGTTTGATTGCAGCATCTATTGTTGGAATTCTTTTATTGGAAGCAACTCGTAGAACTATAGGTAATGCTTTAGTAGTAATTATTGTAATCGTTTTACTGTATGGATTCTTTGGTCATAATCTTGGAGGACAGATTGGTCATAAGGAATTTAATTACACTTGGATAATGGATCATTTGTTTTTTACAACTTCAGGAGTTTTTAGTGTTGCTTTAGGTGTATCTGCAACATTTATTTTCATGTTTGTATTATTCGGAAAATTTTTGGAAGTTACTGGCGCAGGCAAATTTTTTATTGACTTAGCCGTAGCAACAATGGGTAAATATCAAGGGGGCCCTGCTAAAACTGCTGTTGTATCAAGTGCTTTTATGGGTTCAATTTCCGGAAGCGCAGTAGCGAATACCGTTTCAACAGGTTCAATTACAATACCTTTAATGAAAAAAACAGGCTATAAACCGTCTTTTGCAGGTGGAGTTGAAGCGGTTGCATCGACTGGAGGGCAGATTATGCCGCCGGTAATGGGGGCAGCAGCCTTTGTGATTGCTTCATATATAGGAGTGCCATATATTGAAGTGGCTTTCGCAGCTATTGTACCTGCTTTATTATATTATATATGTTTGTTTTTCCAAATTGATTTTAGATCCAAAAAAGATGATTTGAAAGGTATTGAGAAAAAGAATCTGCCAAATCTTAAATTAATTTTAAAACAGGGTTATCCGTATATTTTGCCACTTTTAATTATTGTTCTTATGTTAATCCAAGGTTTTTCACCTATGAGAGCAGGTTTGTTTGGTATATTAAGTGTCATAATAGTTAGTATTTTTATGAAATATGGAGGAATGAGTCTTTCAAATTTCATTAAAGCATTAGACTTTGGGGCTAGGGCAATGATAGAAACTGCTATAGCTTGTGCAGCTGCCGGATTTATTATTGGAATTGTTTCCCTAACAGGAATTGGGCTAAAGTTTAGTGGAATTGTTGTTAATTTAGCAGGAAATAATTTATTTCTAGTTTTATTATTTACCATGATAACTTCAATGATTCTCGGAATGGGGTTACCCACTGTAGCAGCATACATAGTGCAAGTTTCCCTTACTGTCCCGGCATTAGTGGAACTTGGTGTAACACCTATGGCAGCGCATTTATTTATTTTCTATTTTGCAATATTGGCTAATATAACTCCGCCTGTAGCACTGGCATCATATGCAGCGGCTGGAATTGCAGGTGCTAATCCAATCAAAACGTCTATTGTTTCGATTAGATTAGGTGTTGCAGGTTTCATCATACCGTTTATGTTTGTATATGGTAACCAATTGCTGCTAGTAGGTAATTACATGGAGATCGCACTAGCTATATGTACAGCGATAATTGCTATCTATGTCTTTGCAGCTGCTATTGAAGGGTGGTGGTTAAGAAAGTTAAACCTCGTAGAACGATTATTATTGGCTGCATCTGCACTCGTAATGATTTATCCTGATTTATTCACAGATATTATTGGATTGGCTATACTTTTAATTGTATTTATTTTACAAAAGAGAGGTCGATCTAGAGATGTAAAGGTTGCAAATAATGATGTAAATATTTAATTATATGGAGGAATAAATATGAAGAAAATAATGTCTATCTTTTTCGGATTATTAATAATTTTCAGCTTTACGACAGCATGCGGTAATAGTCCCGAAGAGTCTAATTCTGAAAAAGGAAATACTGCAGTTCAGGAATTTGATGGTAATATTAATGGGACATTAAGTGCAGCTACATCAGGTGGATTTATGTACTCTGTAGGTGCTGTAATTGGAAATGTTATAAATAAACAAGATGACTCCAACTTAGATGTAATCGAAGGTGGAGGGATAGCTAACTTAATGGGTGTGAACGATCAAAAGTTTGAATATGGTCTTACATTTAGTCAGGACATAGAAGATGCCCTACAAGGTAGAAATGATTTTGATGAACCACTTGAAGACTTTCGGGTTGTAGCCGCTTTATATGGTGGTTATTTACAGTTTGCCGTCAGATCAGATAGTGACATCCACTCTATAGACGATTTAAAAGGAAATAGTTTAAGCCCAGGAGTAAAAGGCTACTCTGCGGAAGCACTCGCTGAATTAGTATTAAATGAACATGGGCTTGATTATGAGGATCTTTCAAAAGTTGAATTCACTTCTACAGCTGATGCGACTAATTTGATGCAAGATAGACATATTGATGCAATTTCAGCAATGTTTCCGATCCCGTTTAGCGCATATCAAGAGTTAGATACTACACTAGGTATCAGAATTTTGCCAATAGAGAGTGATAAAATTAAGGCACTCCAAGAAGTCAATGCGGGATATATGGAAATGACAATCCCAGCGGGGACATATTCTGGAAATGATGAAGATATTTCAGTGGCAGGATCGATAACATTAATTATTACACATAAAGATACACCAGACGATGAAGTATATTTTATGTTAGAGTCTCTTTTTGATAATTTAAACGATTTTAAAAACTTATCTGTCGTTTTTGAAGATCTAGATGAAGATTACGCCTACGAAAACATAACCGGGCCGATTCACCCAGGAGCGCAAAAGTATTTCGAAGATAAAGGGATTGCCAAGTAAACTCTGTTGTACAAGTAAATTGACTTTTAGCTTTTGATGCTATATATTAAAGACAAATAGCTTCTGAAAATACATTTTTAAAAAGATGAATTTTACCCAATTTCATTTAATTTTAAAAGCCTAGTATTTTCATAGAATCTTGAGGATAATTTTATCTCTTTTTTCTATGGTAAATACTAGGCATTTTTTATTTTCAAATATAGGGGTGAAATGATGAAAGAAAAAGTGCTAATTCTTGGCGGGGGATTTATGGGAATTGCCCTTGCAAAGTACCTTAACAGATATAACATTAAAACGTTTTTATTTGATACTGATCCAACAGTAATCTCTAGGCATAAAAAGAATAAAGAATTAAATAGTGTGAAATTTTTAAATGATATAGAAGATGCATTTAATATTGACATTATAATAGAGACCGTGCCAGAGAGGTTATATATGAAACAGGATTTATTTGCGAAAATTGAATCGATGTTTGATGCTCCTACTGTTTTTTGTACAAATACATCTAGTTTTTTAATTAGTGAAATAGGCAGTAGAATGAGGAATAAAAGTCGCTTAATAGGTACGCACTTTTTTTCCCCTGCGGATATAACTCCTCTTGTAGAAGTTATTCCAAGTAGTTATACCTTTCCGGTATATCTAGAGAATATTCTTTTATTTTTAAAGAAAATAGAAAAAAACCAATATTACTAAACAAAGAAATACCAGGGTTTGTAGCTAATATAGATTACAAACTGCATTAACTAGAGAGGCAATGTCTCTAGTTGAGCAAAAGATTGTAACAGCTGAAGAATTGGATTATATAGCTAAATGGAGCTTAGGAGTTCGGATGGCGAACACTGGTCCTTTGGAACAGAGAGATATAAATGGGATTGACTCTCATTTTGAGATTGCTAAGTATGTTTATCCTTCTTTAAATAACAGTGCCCAGCCGTTAGAAATACATAAAAACTTAATAAGTAAAGAAAAGTATGGGATTAAAACACTAGCAGGTTTTTATAAATGGAATAAAAAAAGGCTGAAAAGTGAAATGGAAAGTAAAGAAAGTAAAGAAAGTACTTTAAAAAATATTATTTCTTTTTTATCACCAAAAAGAGATACCAGAGATTAAGGAATGACTACTTAAAATTTAACACTGAACTCCTTTGCTAAACAATTTTCCATTATAGAAGCTATTTGATTTTAGCAAAGTGAATTGAAAGTGAATTGAAAGAAATGTGAATTATTCATATATCTGAATATAATTTTTTTCAATTAAATAAGAAGGAGGTATAAAATGAAGGTTAATTCATTTGTAAAAAAAACCGTTGACAAGTATGATGCCCATTTTGAACAAATTGAAGTACCCCGCGTAGGAAATAAAGAAGTATTGGTTCAAGTTTCAGCGGTTGGTTTATGCGGAAGTGATTTACATATTTATGCAGGTCATCCCGGATATCATTGGATTGATTTCCCGTTAGTTCTCGGACACGAAGTGACGGGAAGAGTCGTTAAGGTAGGTACGAGTTGTGATGATAATTTAATAGGTGAAAAAGTTGTAATTAATCCATATATTGCATGTGGAAAATGCAACCATTGTCAGGTGGGTAATATAAATAGATGTGAATTTGGAGGTTTTTCAAAGGAAAAAAAACCGTCTAAAGCTCTTCAATACGGCTTCAGAAAACCAGGTGGATTGGCTGAATATATAAAGGTAAGGCAAGATAATGTCATTATAATCGAAGAATCTGTACCAGACACAGTAGCAGCTATATCGGAAGGAATAGCAGTGAGTTATACAGGGTTAGCTAAAATCGACAACTTTAAGCATAAAAGAATATTGGTGGTTGGTCCTGGCCCTATAGGTTTAGGAGTCGTTGCAATTTTAGCAGGTTATAAAAACGAGAATGTTGAAGTCTTAGGAACTCAGTACGATAGCGATCGTCTTTATCTTGCAAAAATAATTGGTGCCAAACAAGTCTATGAAGACTGGCAAGAGATTAAGGAAAACTCGAATAAATCTTATGATGCCATAATAGATTGTTCCGGACATTATTCTGTTCCCGAGGAGTCTTTGAAATGGGTAGACCGTGGAGCGGATATAGTACTCCTAGGTATATCTGAAGATAAGTTCACATTACCTATGGACCAAATCGTTCGTGGGGAAATTAACATAAAAGGTAGCTATGGAATTACCGTTGGAAATTATAAAGAAGTTTTAAAACTTGCAGAGGATAAATCCTTTCCATTCAAACAAATAATTTCGGAGGAGATTCCATTTAGTGACATAAAAACAGGTTTTAATAAGGCTTTAGGAAAAGCACCAGGAAAGATTGTTATTAAAATGTAAATATTGGAGGATTATAATATGAAATTAATAGATTTAAGTGTAACTATGTATGATGGTTTGAGATCTTATAAGTCTCATCCCCCTATAGTAATTAAGGAAAAATCCACATTTAAAAACTCGGGTCATAAATATACACTACCATGTGAGGGCTTTGAATCCCGAATACTAAACTTCTCTGATCATAGCGGTACCCATATCGATGCACCTTTACACTTCATTCGAAAAGGTGAATCTGCTTCTGAAATGAATTTAGAAAAAACTTTTGGAGATGCAATAGTTCTAGACGTTTCTCCTTTCAAGAATCCTTTTGAAACTGTAACGGGAGAGATGTTAGCACAGGCAGAACAGAAGCAAGGGATTTCTGTAGTGGAAGATGATTGTGTATTAGTAAAAACAAGAACGGAAGCTTGGGGGGAGGGTAGTTTTTTTGATGAGCATGCATTCGAAAAATCTGCTGGAGAATGGTTAATTTCTAAGAAAGTTAAATTAATTGGTTTAGACCTACCGAATATCGATTTACATGATAATATGCAGCGAGAAGTCCACATGGATGTGTTAAGTGAAAATATTTATATCGTAGAAAATTTGGCGAATTTAGCAAGTCTTCCGTTGGATAGAAGATTTAACTTTTTTGCCATGCCTTTAAAAATGGAAAATGCAACAGCATCACCGGTACGTGCAATTGCATTTATATAAGGAGATGATTATGTGTCAGCAGAAGACATTAAATATTGGGAAAAAGTGTTGGAAAAATATAATCGAACAGCACTAGTTCATTATAAAGCACTAGAAGATTCTGTTCTTTCCGAGGGGATTTTTGAAAAGAAAGATAAGCACTTAATATTAGTTGGCGTGAATGCCGCAAGGAGATATGATCCTGAACTGTTATATCATGCTAAATGTGCCTATGATCTAGGCGCTACTATAGAAGAACTCGTAGATATTTTAACGAGTTGTATATTGTCAAGAGGGATACCTGTGTGGTTAGAGGGAATTAAGGCAATTGAATTAATTTTAGAGAAAGAAACTCAAAGTATTAATGAAAAGAGTAAAAAAATCAATCCAATTGAAAGCTTAGATAAAGCCATTGAATATTTTAAAAATGATAATAAGGGAAAAGTACCGGGTTGGGTTAATATAATGCAAAAGTACTCACCTAACAGTTTGGTTAATTATGCATCTCTGCGAAGGGATGAACTTTGTGATGCTATTGTTTCTCGAAAAATAAAGGAATTGGTCTTAGTAGGGATAAATTTAGCAGAGAGATACGAATTAGGTGTGAAATTACATATCAATGGAGCTAAGAGAGAAGGAGCAACAGACGAGGAGATTGCTGAGGTTGCAATGCTCTGTATTGTAACCGCTGGAATTCCAGCATGGATAGGAGTTAGTGATTTCTTATAATAACGACTCAATTATTTACATAAGGAAGTGAATTTATGAAACATTTAGATGCCCCCCATCTATCGTTTTTATGTGATATGGAACTAACTGTTGAAAATGCACATTTGCCAGGCAAGACACCTATTGGAGAAAGAAGAATCATTAGGGTTACAGGTGGTAAACTTCGTGGAGAAAAACTAAATGCCGATGTAATCCCTGGTGGGGATGATTGGATTATTGTTCAAGAAGATGGCACGATTATTCAGGATGTAAGAATTTTATTGGAAACTGATGATAAAGAGTTGATTTTAATGTCATATCGAGGCGTTAGAACTGGACCTGAAGAGGTACTAAACAGATTGGACAAAGGTAAAAATGTTAATCCGAAAGAATATTATTTTAGAACAGCACCTATCTTTGAAGCAGCGGCATTAAAGTACAATTGGCTAAATAAAAAAATTTTTATTTCAAATGGGATTCGTTTGCCAAATGGAGTGAATTACTCCATTTATACGGTTGAGTAAGAGGGAGAGGAAGGAAAAATGGGGAAATTTATTACAACTAATAAAGGTCGTAGCTTTAAAGTACATGATGTCCCTGGGGACCAAGGAACAATTACAGCCGCCCATGGGTTAACTGGTAATCATAAACAATTGACTTATTTTCAGAACATGTTGTCCGGCGGTTATCGGTTTATAAGTTATGACATTCGTGGTCGGGGGGATAGTGATCCAGCAAATGAAAAGACGTCTATTTTTACACATGCAGATGACTTGGTTGATCTTATAGATACGCTTGATATTAGGCGGCCTATTTTAATGGGATATTCAATGGGTGCTTATATTTGTGCTCTCGTGGCAAGAAGATTGCCAGAGATACAAGCATTAATATTACTTGATGGAGCTGGAGAAGCAGATGACACTTCAAGACAACTTGTTTTGCCATCTTTAAAGAGACTAACCAAGGTTTATCCTTCTCAGGAGGCTTATTTAGACGAAGTGAAAAGTCTATATAAAAACTTAAATGTTCAATGGAAAGACACTTTGGAAAATACAGTTAAATACGATATTAAACAAACTGAAAATGGATGGAAACACAAATCCAATCCACAATTGATCGAGCAAGATTTTGAAAGCTTTTATAATTTTGATCCCGAGATAATTGGACCAGATATCACTTGTAAAACAATGTTATTGATTGCCACTGGTAAAATTGCTGGTAAATCACCTTTATTTCAGAAATCCGGTTACCGTAAAACACAAGAATCTATCAATAATCTGGTGACTAAATATACATCGGTTAACCATTATGAGCTCGTTTTTAATAAACAACCAAAAATTGTCAGGGAGATTGAGGAGTTTTTGACAACCTAAGGGGTGAAAGAATGGGACTAACAAAAGAAACTAACGCAAATGAAATTATTAAACATGTTAAAACAGGTGATACACTTATGGTAGGTGGATTTGGTCTGATTGGAAGTCCACTTACTTTAATAGATGCATTAGCTAATCATGATGCAGAAAATTTAACAATTATTAGTAATAATGTAGGAGAAGTGGGAGAAGGATTAGGAATGGTATTAAGGCAAGGTAAGATCAAAAAAGCCATTGGATCCTATTTTACAAGTAATCGTGAAGCAGTACAATTTTATAATGAAGGTAAATTAGATATAGAACTACTTCCACAAGGAACAATGGCTGAAGCTATTCGTGCTGGTGGAGCGGGGATTGGTGGATTTTATACGAAAACAGCCGTTGGTACGGAATTGGCGGCTGGTAAAGAAGTAAAAGTGATTAATGGAGAAAAACATTTATTCGAGAAATCACTTAAGGCAGATGTGGCACTTATACGGGCATTAAAAGCCGATAAAAAAGGGAATTTAGTTTATTACAAAACTGCGAGAAATTTTAATCCTAACATGGCAACTGCTGCGAAATTTGTAATTGTAGAAGTGGATGAAATTGTAGAAGAAGGAGAGATTTCACCTGAAGCTATTGTTACTCCTCATTTATATGTAGATGCCATTGTAAAAAGCGAAATGATATTAACAAAGGAAGGGGTCGTGAAACATGGACAGTAAGAATTTGATAGCACAACGTGCTGCTGCAGAACTCTTACCTTACTCGATAGTCAATTTAGGAATAGGTATACCTACCCTCGTGGCTGAGTATTTAAATAAGGAAGATTACTATTTACACACAGAGAATGGCCTTTTAGGTGTTACAGCTGTTGATGAAGACGAAATTGATCCGCTCCTTGTTAATGCTGGAAAATTACCTGTGGGTGAAGCACTTGCAGCTTCTTATTTTCACAGCGCCGATTCATTTTCTATGATACGTGGTGGGCATGTTGATGTGGCGATATTAGGTGCTCTTCAAGTAGATGAAAGTGGTATGGTGGCTAATTGGGCAGTGCCAGGCAAGGGGATCATTGGTGTGGGTGGAGCGATGGACTTACTTACAGGGGCAAATAAAATTATCATTACAATGGGCCACGTGTCAAAAACGGGTTCACCTAAGTTTATAGATACATGTACATTTCCAATAACTTCGACTAGAAAAGCAGATATAATTATAACTGACTTAGCAGTATTTAAATGGATAGATGATGGATATAAGCTAATTGAACTAATGGGAGATGCCACACTAGAAGATGTAGAAAAAAATACTACAGCTAAATATACAGTATGTAAAATATTGAAACAGAAGGGGAATAGCCAATGAGGGAGGTTGTAATCGTAGATGCGGTACGAACGCCGATTGGCAGGTATAAAGGAGCCTTTAAGGATGTTAGACCAGACGATCTAGGAGCGATAGTAATTAAGCAGTTATTAAAGCGGAATGAGAATGTGCAGCCTGAGCTAATTGATGATGTGATTTTTGGCAATGCAAATGGTGCAGGAGAAGAAAACAGAAATGTTGCACGAATGTCGTTGTTGCTAGCGGGTTTGCCAAAGTCTGTTAGCGGAACGACTGTCAATCGTCTTTGTGGCTCGGGACTAGATGCTGTAAATTATGCCGCACGTTCTATTCTTTCAGGAGAACTGGATGTCGTTATTGCCGGTGGTACTGAAAGTATGACCCGGGCTCCATATGTACTTGGAAAAGCAGAGACTGATTTTCAACGTGGAAATATTGAATTACAAGATACAACCATTGGCTGGAGGTTTGTTAACCCGAAATTGGACGAGATGTATGGAACACATTCCATGCCAGAAACATCGGACAATGTAGCTAAACGATATGAAATTTCAAGAGAAGAACAAGATAATTTTGCCCAAAAAAGTCAGGAAAAGGCGAAAAAAGCTCAACTTAACAATCTTTTTAAAGATGAAATTGTACCAGTTGTAATAGAGAAAAGAAAAAAAGGTAAAGTTACAATCACCGAAGATGAGCATCCTCGACATGATTCAAGCTTAGAAAAACTAGCCAAGTTAAACCCATTATTTCAGGAAGGAACGGTTACCGCTGGAAATGCATCGGGAGTGAATGACGGCGCTTCAGCATTATTAATGATGAGTTCAGAGAAAGCAAAAGTGCTTGGTTTGAAGCCTTTTGTCAAGTATATTTATTCAGCCACGGCCGGTGTTGAGCCTTCATTTATGGGAATTGGTCCTGTTTATGCTACACAAAAACTAATGGATAGAACAGGATTATCCATTGAGGATTTTGATTTAATTGAACTTAATGAAGCATTCGCCTCTCAATCTTTGGCATGTATTAGAAAATTAAACATTGATGAAAATCGTGTCAATGTCAATGGTGGAGCAATTGCTTTAGGACATCCGCTGGGCGCTAGCGGAGCTCGAATTTTAACAACCCTTATACATGAGATGAAAAGAAGAGGTGCAAATCGTGGATTGGCTTCAATGTGCATTGGGGTAGGTCAAGGAATAGCTACGGCAATAGAGCTGATTGATAAATAATTCTCGCTGGGATGAGTTCCGAAGTATTTACGCTTATGTTCACTTCTTTTGTCATTGTGATCCCTTTTTGCTTACAAGAGGGTGTAAAATCAAGCTAGAGGTTGCATTTACGGAAGATTTGTGACATTTATTTTTTGAGCAAAAGAAGTGAATTCAACCGGGAAGTGGGGTGGCTTGTGAGCTAAGAAACGAGTCAAGGAGTGAGCTGATTACTTGTCCCATTAATTAAACAAGAAAAATAAACGATTCCTAATATTACTAGGAGTCGTTTATTTGTTTTGAATCATGCGCTAACTTCTGATTTTTACTCTAAAATTTAATATTGTTAGATTTAAGTAACAAATGCGTGGTCTAACTCCACCGTCTTTAGACAGTATCAGCTTTTAGCCCTATCTTTTGTCTTTATTTGTCCATACTAGGGTATGAGGTGAAAGTATGGAAGGATACAGAAGAAGTAGCCATGCGGTATATGATATCAAGTATCATGTTATTTGGGTAACAAAATATAGATATAAAGTGTTGCATGGTCCAATTGCAGTACGGGCAAAAACTCATCAGACAAGGTTGTGAAGCAAGAAAAATTACTATCTTGCATGGTAGTGTAGGAAAAGACCACATTCACTTTTTACTATCATGTCCTCCAATTATGGCGCCCAGTAAGGTTTTGCAATACCTAAAAGGTCGATCATCAAGATTATTACAGAATGAGTTTGCAGAACTAAAGAAAAGGTATAGGGTTCAACATTTATTGGCAAGAGGATATTTTTGTGCAACCGTTGGGACAGTGACAGAGGAAATAATAAGAAATTATATTGCCAATCAATTCGATGAAGGCAATGATGAATACTTCAGGATTGATGAATGAGTTTAGTCAGACTTAGGAGTAGGCTTCAGCTAATGGGCTTTCAGCAGGACTTCATCCTGAAGGGCAACTTTAGTCGCAGACATTTATGTCAAAATCCACCTGCTTTAGCAGGTGGTAGTTTAAGAAAAATGACTTACATTTGATTCAAAGGGCAATATAGAATAATTGGAAAAACAGTTTAGCCCGTATTCAGGGAAAAAGGGAGTAAGAACTTTTAGAAAAAGAACTGGATGTGCGCGTAGTAAGTAAGCCATCTTGGGGACAGGTTTGAAGCACAAAATGCATCTTATAAAGAAGAAGCGATTCCATCTTCCATTAAGAATATGGCTTCATGGTTGAGAATATTGTGAGTAAAATTATAAAAATAAATGGTAACTAATTTAGAACATTATTTTTTTATTACTAACAAAATAACATCTATATTACATGTTGAAAAAGCTATAAAAGGATCGCCTTGAAAGCTAAAGCGAACCTTTTATAGCTTTTGTCTTTGAAAAGGAAAAAATGTACAGTTTTAATTTGGAAAATACAGTCCTAATTTTGTAGGTTTAGTGATGATGTAATTTTGACTGTGAATAGTAACATCAAAAAAGCTTATTAGATAGGCAATAGTAGCTTATCAACAATCTTCTGTGAATAATTCAGGAAACATATTTTAAATTGTATCTTGAAAGTAAATTCATTCTGTTGTATAGTGATGATAGACCGATTTAGTAAATCGATTTAGTAGGAGGTGATTTCAGAAAATGACTAGAGAAATTACAATGGCAGACGTAGCTAAGAAAGCTAAAGTATCAAAGAGTACGGTTTCACAATTCTTAAATAACCGTTTTGAATATATGAGTGTAGAAACACGTATTAGAATTCAAAATGTAATTTCAGAATTAGAATATCAACCTAATGAAGTTGCAAGAAGTTTAAAGAAGAAAAACACATCAACAATTGGGATTATTGTTGCGAATATTTTACATGCATATTCTACACAAGTTATACGTGCTATTGAAAATGTCTGCAGTGAGAACGATATATCTACAATTATTTGTAATTCCGATGACAATCCTGAAAAAGAGAAAAGGTATATTGAAACTCTATTATCTAAACAGGTTGATGGTTTAATTATTTTGCCAACTAATGGTAACTATATACTATATCAAAGACTTGTAAAGCAAAAGTATCCAATGGTATTTCTTGACCGTTTAGTTGAAGGGGTTAGCACAGATGTTGTTCTGTTGAATAATGAAAAGGCTACCAACCTTGCAATTGAACATTTAGTAGAACGTGGTTATCAAAATATTGCTATTGTAACTACTTCACTTATTAATAATATTACTCCAAGAGTAGAGAGAATTAATGGGTATAAAATTGCACTTAAGAAAAATGATAGAAACGTAAATTCAGATTATATTGTAGCAATGGATATTGATTCTTTAGAACAAGGATTAGATAAGCTTTTTTCACTAGATAAAAAGCCTGACGCTATTATTTCAGGTAATGACCTTACATTAATGGAAATTTTAAAGTATTCATCTAAAAATGGTTTGAAAGTAGGAAAAGATTTTGGATTATTAACAATTGATGAGGTGTCATTTAGTTCAATTCATTTACCTTCCTTAACAACGATAGTTCAGCCTACATTAGAAATGGGAACAAAGGCTGCTGAAATTTTGTTATCTAAAATAGAAAATGAAAATGAAAAAAGAATGCCTGAGTTACACCGACATGAGCCCTTATTAATTATCCGTGACTCAACGAAAGGAAAGAATTGATTTAAGGATAATAAAACTAATTGCTGTCAGAAAAGGATCAATAATACTAGGTGGATCAGATGTTGTTTATAAAATTTATATAAAAATATATTTCGTTTATTTTGAAGAGGTGAATGAAATGCAATTGATGAATGTATTACAAAAAATAACTAAATCAAAGTTAGTTGCAGTAATAAGAGCGGACTCAAGTGAAGAAGCAATTGAGTATTCCGAAGCTTGTATAAGGGGTGGGATAACTAGTATAGAGTTAACTTATACTACTCCCCAAGTGGAAACGGCAATTACTTATTTATCTCAACAATACTCTCACACTTTAATTGGGGCAGGTACTGTCTTGGACGAAAATACAGCTAAAATGGCTATATATAGCGGTGCGAAGTTTATTGTCAGTCCTGGCTTCAATATGGAAACTGCGACTTTGTGTAATCTATATCAAATACTCTACATACCTGGCTGTACGACCGTAACGGAAATGACTACTGCGTTATCTGCTGGCTGTTCATTAATCAAACTGTTTCCTGGCGGGATATATGGACCAGAATCAATCAAACAATTTAAGGCTCCATTGCCACAATTGTCTATTATGCCTTCGGGTGGAGTGGACTTAAACAACATTGAAGATTGGTTTAGTAGTGGGGCAGCAGTCGTAGGTGTAGGCGGATCATTATTAAAGGGAAGTATGAATTCAATTGAGAACAGAGCTAAAAATTTTGTTAGTAAGGTATCAAAGACATAGATTAATTATTAGTAATTTAAATAAACCCTATTGTAACAAATGTGAAAACACTTCATAAATTCTATCAATGTGTATAATGATCTGTCAGAGAAAGATTAGACTAAATAGGTGAAGTCGAATGTAATTTAAATTAGTTTAAAAGTTTTAGTGTATTACCAATAGAACATAATAGTTAACGATTCAGAAGTCGGAATATTTGTGAATTTTAAGTTGAATCATTATGTAAATTTATTAAATATCCATTAGATAAGGAGTTGAAAAAGTGAATTTAAGAAAAGTGTACGAAAAAGGTTTAGAAAAGGTTGTTTATTTAAAAAGTGAGCTTGATGATGCTTTTCCTCACATAACTAAAGATGGTAAATGGTTGACAAATACTGAGGGACATTGGACTGGAGGATTTTGGACTGGGTTATTATGGTTAAATTATTTGGAGAATAAAGAAGCAGGAGATTTAAAAGAGGAAATAGTAAAACAAACCTTGAAGTTAGCCGTCCGAATGGATGATAACAAGACACATGATATGGGTTTTATTTTCGGACCAAGTTGTGTGTTTGGTCATAATATAGAAGCAAGCGAAAAGTTTGTTGAGATGGCAGTAGCTGGTTCCTGCAATATGGAAGATCTTTTTGTGGAAGGGACGGACTTAGTGCAGGCATGGGATGAACCTGGCTATGAAGGTGCTGCAATTGTAGACACGATTATGAATGCACCTATAATGATTTGGGCTGCTCAAGCTGAGAAAAATGATGCTTTATATGAAAAAGGAATAAAACTAGCCAACAGCATTATGAAAAATCATATACGGGATGATTATTCTATTTATCATATGGTTAAATGGGACACAAATTCGCATGAAATAGTTGAAAAGACTACACATCAAGGATATTTACCTGACACATGCTGGTCAAGAGGACAAGCTTGGGCTTTGTATGGCTTTGGAAATATGTATCGATATACAGGAAGTAAAGTATATTTAGATACTGCTAAGAACTTAGCTAATTATTATTGGGAGAATGTAGATGTTGATACAAAATTACCAAGATGGGATTTTTATTTTAAGAATGTAGAAAAAGAACCCATTGATGCAGCGGCATCTTCTATTGCAGCATCTGGCATGTTATTAATCTCACATTTGTTAATGGAAGATAATACACAAGAATCGATACTGTGGAAGGATAGATCAAAACAAATTATTGATTCCATGATTGAACATTGCTTTTTTCAATCATATGATAAATATGGAATTATAGAAAAAGCTACTGTTGATAAACCAAGGAACTCAGGTATTAATGAATCGGCAATGTATGGTGACTATTATTTTATGGAAGCACTTTACAGATACTTGAATTATGGCAATGACAAAGCAATTTCTTTGTTGTATTAAGTGTAAGTATAATATTTCAGGAGGGAAAAGATGGATGTCGTAACATTTGGAGAAATGATGGCAGTATTTAATCCGGATAGAATTGGACCTATTAATTCTATAAACACATTTCATAAAGGTGTAGGTGGAGCGGAGGGTAATGTTGCGATAGGACTATCTAGATTAGGGAATAAAGTAGGTTTCTTTACTAGAGTCGGAAATGATCCGTTTGGAGAAAGCATAATTTCTTTGTTAAGAGCAGAAGGTGTAGACATATCTAGGTTAATAACTGATAACAATAATTCAACAGGCTTATATTTTAAAGAAAAAAGAAATTCTAATTTAATGAACATTTATTATTATAGAGAGAGATCAGCAGCAAGTAGAATGAAGGTTACTGACTTAGATAGAGAATATATAGAAAATGCTAAGTGGCTGCACATTACTGGCATAACACCTTTATTAAGTGATAGTTGTAAAGACTTGGTATTTAAAAGCATTAAAATTGCAAAAGGAAATAACGTTAAAATAAGTTTTGATCCAAATATTAGAACTAAGCTTATAGAAGATAAAGACACTGCATTCAGAATTTTTACTCTAATTGCATCTGTTTCAGATTTAATTATGCCTGGTTTATTAGAAGGTAAATTTCTAACAAACGAAGAAAAACCAGAAAAAATTGCAGATAAATTATTAGAAATAGGGTCGAAAAATGTAGTTATAAAACTAGGAGAACAAGGTGCTTATTATAAAAACACTATGGAAGAGGGAAAAGTATCGGGTATTGAGGTTAAGCACATTATAGACAGTGTTGGGGCTGGAGATGCATTTGCAGCAGGAATGCTGTCAGGTTTCTTAGATAACATGCCATTAAAAGAAGCGGTTCTACAGGGGAATCAGCTAGGAGGTTTGGCGGTTATGTGTGAAGGAGATATAGAGGGCTTACCTACTAAACAAGAGCTGGAGATATTTAAAAAAAATAGAGATGATGTTTTCAGATGAGAGACTGATTCGAGGAGGTGTATATTAATGAACACCTATATTATTCTAGTCGATAGACTAAACAGATTTATATTAATAATATGTGCAATATTGTTGACAGTTATGGTTTTAGCTGTAAGTTTTCAAGTGTTAATAAGAACATTACCAAATACAGTAATAAATATTTCAGCTCCATGGACTAGTCAATTATCAATTTATTGTATGTTATGGCTTATATTTTTGGGAGCATCAGTAGCAACGAGAAATAATAAATTAATCTCGGTAGATATAATACTATCATATCTTCCTTTGAGAGGAGCAAAAATTACTGTTTACAGTGCTACATTACTATCCCTAATATTTTACATCGGTATTTTAATTGCAGGATATTACTGGGCAGTATATGGACTGAGCGAAGTTTCCACAACGATGGGTATTTCTATGTTTTATGTTTATGGATCATTA
Source organism: Pseudogracilibacillus sp. SO30301A (assembly GCF_037072025.1). Taxonomy (NCBI): domain Bacteria; kingdom Bacillati; phylum Bacillota; class Bacilli; order Caryophanales; family Bacillaceae; genus Pseudogracilibacillus; species Pseudogracilibacillus sp. SO30301A. The sequence continues at coordinate 20,102 of NZ_JAXHDD010000062.1, forward strand.
CCTGTTAGTGCATTTGTAATGATATTAAATACAATTGCTTACCTATTAGAAATACCTAAGAACTTATCCAAAGCATAAATTCAAATTTAACTTTAAATAATAAGAGTGAGGAGATTATTCAATGAAATTAAGATTACTAATTATTGTATTATTTTCGATCATACTTGCCGCTTGTGGAAGTAATGATTCAGGAGACGAAAGTGATTCATCTGATGGAGTTATTGAACTGAACTTCAGTCACATCGTAGCTGAAGAATCTAGTTTTCATGCTTACGCAGAGAAATTAGCTGAGATTGTAGAAGAAAGAACAGAAAATGAAGTAAAAATTAATATATTTCCCAATGCACAGTTAGGTGGGGAAGCACAAAGTGTTCAAGCGGTCAGGAATGGCAATCAAGATATTACTTTAGTAGGTACCGCCGCGCTGACAACGATAGCACCAGAATTTCTTATATTTGATGTTCCATACTTATTTAACGACTTAGACGAGGCAAATACATTTTTACAAAGTGAGTCAGGAGATACTCTCTTAGAGGGGTTATCTGATTATGGATTAGTTGGTTTAGGATTTCATTCGGCTCTAGAAAGAAATGTATTTTCTACAAAAAAAATAGAAACTTTAGATGAATTTAAAAATACAAATATTAGAGTTGTTGACTCAGATGGCTATATCTCGACCTATGAAGAGTTTGGTGCACAACCAACACCAATGCCATACGATGAAGTATATCTATCTCTTCAACAAAGTCTGATTGAAGCAGCTGAAGGTTCTGCGGATGACTTGGTTAGAGACAAGCTTACAGAGGTAGTTTCTCACTTCAATTTAACAAAAGCTCATTATTATCCTGTAGTTGCTTTGATGTCTGAAGAATCTTGGGAGAAATTAAGTGAAGAACAGCAACAAATCTTCAAAGAAGCAGCAATAGAGGCGGCAGAGGCAGGAATTTCAAAATATGTTGAAGATTATAGTAAGGCTATAGAAATCATGCGCGATAGTGGACTAGAAATAGTAGAACCGGACATAGAGGAATTTAAAGAAGCGACAGAAAATTTGAAAGAAGAATATAAGGCTAATAATAGTGATTTGGATTCTGATTTATTAGACTTATTGAATTAATTCAATAAGAAATTATCAAACTAAAAAGGGGTGATATAGTGGTCACCATATTATTCATAGCTTTTTTCTTGTTATTATTTTTAAGTGTACCTGTAGCTGTGGCGTTAGGAGGATCTTCCTTTTTGGCTCTTTTATTAGAGTCTTATAGTTTGACAACTATACCACAAAAAGTATTTGAAGGATTGTCTGGTTTTACACTGTTGGCTATACCCTTTTTCATACTTGCAGGTAACTTAATGAGTTCGGGGGGAATCGCAAAAAGGATTATTAATTTTGCTTCAGTACTTGTTAAATGGGTAACTGGAGGAGTCGGGGTAACCACGATTTTAACAACAACTATATTTTCAACGATTTCCGGCTCATCATCAGCTACTACTGCTGCGATTGGAAGTATTATGATTCCTAATATGGAAAAAAGAGGATATGCAAGGAACTTTGCAGCAGCATTAAGCGCGGCTGCGGGTGAAATGGGAGCAATTATCCCACCTTCTATTGTAATTATTATGTATGCAATGGCTAGTGGAACCTCAATAGGAGATATGTTCCTTGCCACAATTATTCCTGGAATTTTAGTTGGGGTATTCTTAATAATAGGAAATTATTTATATGTTCGTTCAGCTGGTATCGATAGAAGAGAAGAAATAAAGTCTAGAAAAAATTGGTTTAAAGATATTTTAATTGCTTTTAAAGAATCAATTTTAGCCTTACTACTGCCAGTATTGATATTTGGAGGAATATATTTAGGACTATTTTCTCCTACTGAGGTCGCTGTTTTAGCGGTAATCTACAGTTTTATCTTAGGTGTTTTTGTCTATAAGGAAATTAAATTAAGAGATGTCCATAAAGTATTTATAAAATCCGCAATGTCAACTGCTATTATCATGGTTATTGTTGGCTTTGCATCAATCTTTGCATATGTATTAACAATTAATCAAATACCACATCAAATAGCCCAATTTTTATTAAACGTAACAGAGAACCCAATAATTTTTCTGTTATTACTAAATTTATTATTGTTATTTTTAGGTATGTTTTTAGAGGCTTTCTCGGCAATTATCATATTGACACCAATCCTATTACCAGCAGCATTATCGTTTGGTATTGATCCAATTCATTTTGGGGTCATTTTGATACTGAATTTAGCTTGTGGTATGATCACACCACCAGTTGGAGTTAATCTCTTTATTGTATCTGAGATTGCAAAAGTGCCCTTTGCAAAACTAATTAGGCCTGCATTATTCTTGGTTACTCTTTTATTAATCAATGTGCTTTTGATTACTTATATACCGGATTTATCAACATGGTTACCATCATTAACGAGATAGTTTAATAAAGTAAAATAAACATCAGTAAACGTTAAATATAACGATTACTGATGTTTTTCGTTATTGCTTTATCGGGTTGTTGTGTTTAG